>NZ_JBHUAL010000025.1:0-61069 GCF_042789775.1 Kitasatospora sp. NPDC056800
CCCGGGGGCGCCTTCGTGCGCGGGGACCGTCAGACGGCCGCCGCCTCCAGCGAGGACTCGGCCGGAGCCTCGCCCTTGCCGGTGCCGCGCAGCGGCACCTCGCGGAGGAACACCGCCGCGGCGATCGCGATCACGGCCACCCCGGCGCCCCACAGGAAGACGGTGTGCATGCCGTTGGACACCGCGTGGTTGTAGGCGTCCTGGACGTAGTCCGGCAGCTTGTGGAGCTCCTCCAGGCTGCTCTGCTGCGGGTCCTTCATGCCGCCCGGGGGCATCGGCTTCCCGGCCAGCATCTCCGACATGGTGTCGGTCACCCGGTTGTTGAACAGCGCGCCGAACAGCGCGACGCCGAAGGAGCCGCCGATGGTGCGGAACAGCGTGGCGGTGGAGCTGGCCACGCCCATGTCCTTGAGCTCGACGCTGTTCTGCGCGACCAGCATGGTGATCTGCATCAGGAAGCCCATGCCGGCGCCGAGCACGACCATCCAGCAGGCCGAGGTGAACCTGGTGGTCCCGATGCCCATGGTGGAGAGCAGGATCAGGCCGACGGTCATCACGATGGTGCCGATGATCGGGTAGATCCGGTACTTGCCGGTCTTGGTGACGGCCTGGCCGACCACCAGCGAGACGATCAGCATGCCGAACATCATCGGCATCAGCAGCAGGCCGGAGTTGGTCGCCGAGGCGCCCTGGACCGTCTGCTGGTAGAGCGGCAGGAAGACGGTCGAGCCGAACATCACGAAGCCGACGATGAAGCCGATGATCGAGACCAGGGTGAAGTTCAGGTTCCGGAACAGGCTCAGCGGGAGCATCGGCTCCTCGGCCCGCTGCTCCACGTAGCAGAAGGCGATCAGCGAGGCGGCGGCGAGCGCGGTCAGGCCCAGGATCTCCTTGGAACCCCAGGCGTACTGCTGGCCGCCCCAGGTGGTGATCAGCACCAGCGAGGTGATGCCGGTGGTGAGCAGCACGACGCCCGCGTAGTCGATCTTGGCGGTGTTGCGAACCTTCGGCAGCTTCAGGGTCACGACGACCACGGCGAGCGCGATCAGGCCGAGCGGCAGGTTGATGTAGAAGGTCCAGTGCCAGCTCAGGTGGTCGGTGATGAAGCCGCCGGCCAGCGGGCCGCCGATGGTGGCGAGGGCCATCACCGCGGCGAACATGCCCTGGTACTTGCCGCGGTCGCGCGGCGGGACGAGCGCGCCCATGATCGACATGACGCCGACCATCAGACCGCCGGCGCCCAGGCCCTGCACTGCGCGGAAGCCGATCAGCTCGTTCATGTTCTGCGACAGGCCGGACAGCGCCGAACCCACCAGGAAGATCACGATCGAGGTGAGGAAGGTGCCCTTGCGGCCGTACATGTCGCCGAGCTTGCCCCAGACCGGGGTGGAGGCGGCGGTCGCCAGGGTGTACGCCGTGACCACCCAGGACAGGTGCTCGCCGCCGCCGAGGTCGTGGACGATGGTCGGCATCGCGGTGCCGACGATCAGGTTGTCGAGCATGGCCAGCAGCATGGTGACGACCAGGCCGACCATCACGAGGCGGATCTCGCGGGGCGACCGCGGCTGCTCCTCCTCGGTCGTCTTGTCCTCCGGCACCGGGCCGGCGGTCTTGGACTGTGACATGAGGTGGGGTCTCCCGGAGGGTGGTTCGGACGGAGCGTCGTGCCGTGCGGCGGCTCACTTACTTGTCGCCCGGCTAGTTTATCGACCGTCGGCACGGTAGGTTGTTTCCTAGCCGGTCGTCAAGCCAGTTTCCCGACCGGCCTTCTGGGCAGGGAGAATGGGCCCGGGGCGGACACCGCTCCGGGGTCCGCAGTAGTCACCGACGCAGTCATGAGGCAGGCCATGGGCACTCCGCACAGCCCCCGCAGCGACACCCGGGCTCGCATCATCGAGGTGTCACTGGAGCTCTTCGCCGAGCAGGGCTACGAGCAGACCTCACTGCGCGAGATCGCCGACCGCCTGGGCGTCACCAAGGCCGCGCTCTACTACCACTTCAAGACCAAGGACGACATCGTCCTGGGCATCGTCGAGCGGATGGCCGCGCCGATCGACGAGTCCATCGCGTGGGGCCGCAAGCAGGCCTGGAGCCCGGAGATGCGCGACGAGCTGATCCGCCGCTTCGCGGACGGGATGGCCGAGCGGGCCCCGCTGCTGCGCTTCTTCCACGAGAACCAGCCCGCGCTGCGCGAGTCCCCGGCCGGGCTGGCCTTCCGGGACCGCATGATCACCATGATGCAGCTGGTGCACGGGCCGGGGGCGGACTTCCACGACCGGCTGCGGGCCGCGATGGCGCTGTTCACCGTCCACTCGTCGCTGTTCCTGCTCAAGCAGGACAAGGCGGACTGCGGCCACACCCCGAACGTGTGGGGCGAGCAGCCGCCCCCCGCCGGCCTGGACGAGGCGATCGGGGCGGCCCGGGACATCGCGCTGGAGATCGGCGCCGGGATCAGCCACCCCGCCCGCACCACCGGCTGAGGGCGCCGGTCCCGCAGGGCCCGGCGCCCGGGGCGGCTCAGAAGTCCGTGACGCCGTGCCCCGCGAGGTACGCGATCGGGTTGACCACCGCGCCGTAGCGGTTGCTGGTGCGGATCTCGAAGTGCAGGTGCGGGCCGGTCGAGTTGCCGGTGCTCCCGGAGAGCCCGATCCGCTCGCCCGCGGACACCCGCTGGCCCGCCGAGACGGTGACCGAGGACATGTGGGCGTACTGCGCGAAGTGCCCGTCCGCCAGCCGCAGCACGACCTCCTTGCCGTACGCGCCGTCCCAGCCGGCCGACACCACGCTCGCGTCGCCGACCGCCAGCAGCGGCGTGCCCGGGGAGACCGCGAAGTCCACCCCGGTGTGGTACCCGGCGGCGTAGCTGCGGTTGGCCTTCCCGTACGGGTTGCTGGTCGGTGCGTTCGGCACCGGGGCCGACCACCCGGGAGTCGGCGCGGGCCCGGACTCCGGCGCGGGTCCGGCCTCCGGGGCCGGCTCGTCGGCGGGATCCGGCTCCGGCTCCGGTGCCGGCGGTTCGAACGGCAGCAGGTTGGGCGCCACCGTCACGAACTCCTGCGCCGAGTCGCCGTCGTCGGGCAGCTTGTACGGGCTGGGGCCGGCCACCTGGACCAGCCCCGCGCTCGGCACCTCCGCCCGCGGCACGGTGAAGGCCGAGCTGCCCGGCGTGGTGGGCCGTACGGTCTGCGCCGAGGCCGTGCCCGGGGTGGCCACCAGCAGCACGCCGGCGAGCAGGGTGGCGACCGCTCCGGCCGAGGCCAGCGCGTGGTCGTGCTCGGCCCGCTGACGGCTGCCGGGCAGGGTGGTGTGCCGGGGCGCCCCGAGGGCGCGCAGCGGCGCGGCCTGGGTGCGGACGGCGTGGCCGATCCGGGGCTGCCAGACGGCGGCCTGGGCCGCCGCCTGGGCGGCGAGCCGGCGCAGGGCCGGCCCCACGGGTGGGACGGTGGACATCTGCCGTACCTCACGGATCGTACGAGGGCAGCACGAAGCGCCCGTTCGGGCGCGTGCTGAGCGGGGGACCACTCAGGTGTAACGGTCACCGGGCGGAGTCCCAAACGCGGTGATGTACTACGGCGTGTAGTCATCGTGGCGCCGGAGATTCAAACCGACGGAGCAATGATCATGAGATCGGATCGCCCATGACCGCTCCGGGCCGTCCACCGCTTCCCCGGCCCCGCTACTACCGCCGGTCGTACCGTGCCGGAGGCCTGTGACCAGCACCACGCGCGGCCGGGGTTTCGCGGGCTCGAACCGCTTTCCGTTCGCACCGCTGACCGGTCCGGCCCGCTGCGGGACCATCGAGCCATGTATGGCAACAGGAGCGAAGACACCGACGCCGGTGACCGCCCGAGCCTGCCGGACCGCCGCTTCGCCGCCCTGCGCGGCTGCGAACGGCTGCTGTCCGGGGCCCGGCCGCAGAGCATCCGCGAACGCCTCGCCGACCTGGCCGGCCCGCCGCCGGGCGCCGCCCCCGACCCGGGCGCCGCCCCCGACCCGGACGGAGCCCCCGACCCGGACGCCGCCCCCGAGCCGCACGGCGCCCCCGACCTGGACGGCCGCCCGGACCAGTACGGCGACGGCGTGGTCCGCACCCTGGAGCACCGGGTCGCCGAGCTGCTCGGCACCGAGGACGCGGCCTTCTTCCCGACCGGCACGATGGCCCAGCAGATCGCCCTGCGGATCCACGCCGAGGCCGCCGGGTGCCGCACCGTGGTCACCCACCCGCTGGCCCACACCGACCGGCACGAGCGGCACGCGCTCGGCGTGCTGACCGGGCTGCGCAGCCTCTGGCCGACCGCCGAGCCGCGCCAGCCCACCGCCGAGGAGCTGCGCGCCCTGGACGAGCCCTACGCCGCGCTGAGCCTGGAGCTGCCGCTGCGCGACGCCGGGTTCGTGCTGCCCGGCTGGCCGGAGCTGGTGGAGCTGGCCGCAGTGGTGCGGGAGGAGCACGGCGCGGCGCTGCACCTGGACGGCGCCCGGATCTGGGAGTCCGCGGTCGCCCTCGGCCGGCCGCTGCCGGAGCTCGCCGGCCTGGCCGACTCGGTCTACGTCTCCTTCTACAAGACGCTCGGCGGGATCAGCGGCGCCGCGCTGGCAGGCCCGGGCGGCTTCGTCCGCACCGCCCGGGCCTGGCGGCACCGCTACGGCGGCCAGCTCTACCAGCAGTGGCCGTTCGCGCTCGCCGC
Organism: Kitasatospora sp. NPDC056800; assembly: GCF_042789775.1. Classification (NCBI taxonomy): domain Bacteria; kingdom Bacillati; phylum Actinomycetota; class Actinomycetes; order Kitasatosporales; family Streptomycetaceae; genus Kitasatospora; species Kitasatospora sp. NPDC056800. Next base: position 4,686 of record NZ_JBHUAL010000025.1, read on the forward strand.
GCTGGCCGGGCTGGAGCGCGAACTGCCGCGGCTGGCCGGGTACGTGGCGCACGCCCGGACGGTCGCCGGGGCGCTGGCCCGGGCGTGTGCGGCCGTCCCCGGCGCCCGGGTGCATCCGGCCCCGCCGCACACCCACCAGTTCCAGCTCTGGCTGCCGTACCCGGTCGGGGAGTTGGAGGAGGCCGGGCTGGGGCTGGCCGAGGACACCGGGATCGGGCTGTTCGGCGCCTGGCGCGCGGGCGGGCCGCCGGGGCTGTCGGTGACCGAGGTCACGGTCGCCGCGCCCGCCCTCGACTGGACCGCCGCCGACGTCGCGGTGGCGGCCGCCGCCTTCCTGGACCGGCTGCCGGACGTCCGGGCCTGACAAAGCGTCCGGCCCGCCCCCGCGCGCTGCGGGGACGGGCCGGACGTGGAGTTGTCAGAGCTGCCTGGTCACAGGCCGATCGCTACCCGGGGGGTGACGATCAGTAGTTGTCGACCGGGCGGACCCGGATCCAGGTCTCCAGGTAGTTCGAGGACTCGTTCTCGACCTCGATGCTGGTCCCGGTCTTCGGGACGTTGACACCGCTGTACGGGTTGTCCTTGTTCCACCACGACTTCAGGTCGTTGAACTCGTCGACGCCCTTGGCCTTCGGGATGACGGTCTCGACGCCGGCCTTGTGCAGGGTCAGACCGGAGGTGCGGCGCGAGCCGAAGGTGGAGTCGTAGCCCTGCATGCGCGGACGCATCAGGGTGCCGTCGGTCCACTTCAGCGGAGCCGGGTGCGAGTCGACCGGCAGGATCAGGCCCTGGCCCGGGTGGGCGCTGACGTTGTTGTCGGTCTGCGACTCGTCCCAGTACCAGATCAGCAGGCCGGGCTGGTACGAGTAGTGCTCGACCCAGTTCGGCTTGTCGGCGAAGCCGAAGTTGTACGGGCCGGTCTTCAGGGTCTGGTCGAAGGACACGTACTGCCGGTTCTCCGCGATGTAGTACTGCGCGTAGTCCTTGGTGTACGAGCCGCCGAAGCGGGAGAACCCGTCGGCCACCCAGCCGTTGTCACCGTTCTCGACGTCGTCGCTGAACACGGTGGCGCCGTCGGCGACGACCGCGATGTTGTCCAGCGTCAGGCCGCGGAAGTGCAGGCCGCCGTCGGTGGTGTTGTGGTAGCGGAACTTGACCTTCTGGCCCGCGTAGGCGTCCAGGTTGAAGGACAGGTCGCCCCAGGCGGCCACCTGGCCGCTGATGGCCGGACGGCCGTTCTCGCGCGGCAGCGCGGTCCCGTTCCAGGTGCCGTCGACGACGGTCCAGGTCTTGCCGCCGTCGGTGGAGACCTCGCCGAACGCGTAGTCGAAGTCCTGCTCCAGCTCGTACCAGGCCTTGGCGTTGATGCTGGCCTTGGTCTTGCCGGTCAGGTCGATGTCACGGGTGAGCGTGACGTTCAGGTTGTCGGCGCTGCCGCTCCACCACTCACCGGTGCCGCCGAACGGCTTGTTGATCTCGGTGGTGATGCTCTTCTTCGGCAGGTCGACGATCAGACCCTGCGGCAGGTTGCTGTTGTACTCCGCCGGGCCGATGTGGTGGGTCGACTCGGTGCCCGCCTTGGCGTGGTCGGCCTTCAGCCAGCCCAGCTTGTACTTGCTCCAGGCGTCGAGGTCGTTCGGCATGTCGCCGATGCTGTCCTTGCCCTCGCCGAGCCAGGAACCGGAGGACATCAGCGACCAGAAGCCGACCGAGTTGTCGATGCCCTTGCCGGCGGTGTCGTAGAGGTCCGGCAGACCGAGGTCGTGGCCGTACTCGTGGGCGAAGACGCCGAGGCCGCCGTTCTCCGGCTGCATCGTGTAGTCGCCGATCCACAGGCCGCTGTTGCCGACCTGGACGCCGCCGAGCTTGTTGCCCTCGGGACCGGCCGTGCCCTGCAGGTTGCCGTAGACGTACGAGCGGTGCGCCCACAGGGCCTTGCTGCCCTGCTTGCCGCCACCGGCCGACTTGTCCTCGCCGGCGTGCACGATCTGGAAGTGGTCGATGTACCCGTCGGGCTGGTTGAAGTTCCCGTCGTGGTGCGAACCGTAGCGGTCCCACTGGTCGTACTGGGCCAGCGTGGCCTTGATCTGGGCCTCGGTCTGGCCCTTGGCCTGCTGGTCCTTGTACCAGATGTCCACGGCGTCGCGGATCAGGTCCTGGGCGCTGGCGCAGACGTTGGAGCCGCAGTAGTCGGAGCCGTACCGGGCCTCGTTCCACGGCACCCGGACCCAGTCCGAGACCACGCCGTCGACCGAGTAGCGGCCCGAGGACTGCTTCTCGTAGTAGGTCTTCAGCGAGGGCTTGTCCTTGGCGAAGTACAGGTCCTGGTAGTGCTGCTGGTTGTAGTCGGCCTGCCACTCGGTCGAGTTGTTGGTGGCCGGGTCCGGCTTCTCGATCTCGTTGTGCTTGGGGCCGGCCTCGCCGCCGTACTTGACCTTGCCGTCCGGCGTCTTGGTGGTGTTGTCCACCTGGTCACCGAAGTCGACCAGGATGGTGAAGATCTTGTCCGTGCGCTCGCGAGCGAGCTCGACGTACTTGTCCTTGCCGAGCTTCACGCTGGTGCTGCCGTTGTGCTGCTCGACCTCGGCGGTGCCGTTGAGGAGCTTCTCGGTGGCGGCCTTCTGCTCCGCCTCCACCTTCGCGGTCAGCGGACCCGGAAGGTTGTGCTCGGTGTTCTGGACGGCGTCGGCCGGGTCCCGCGGGACCGGGGCCGAGCCGGCGGCGACGGCGGAGGCCGGGAACAGGCCCGTGCCGAGCGCGACTATGACCGCTGCGGCCGTGGCAGCCGCAGCGGTTCTCCTGGTGTTCTTCAACGTTGTGACGTCCTCCCCGACCAGGGCCCAGCTCTTGGCCAAAGCCCGGCAAACCAAAATGAAAGACAGGTGGACGTCATTTGATCCAAGCGTGCACGGAAAAGATAGACCTTGACCATGACATGGTCACGGCGCTATCCTCCGCGACTTCCCATCATCTGACCGCCTGTCAACCGTATGTTCGTGAAAGGTCGGTGAGAAACCGAGCGCACCCGCACCAGCCAGCGCGGGGGCCAGCCGACCCGGCCCGCACCGGCGCGGGGGGCGGCGGGAGCGAACGCACCGAGCCCCCGGCGTCAACGCCGGGGGCTCGGTGGCTGTGAAGTTGTCTGTTAAAAGTTGGGTTACTTCGTCAGGTCCGGACCGGACGAGGCGACCGCGGCCGGGGTGTCCGCGACGGCCGACTTCTCCTCGCCGCGGAAGGTGAACTTGGCTTCCTTGCCCTCGCCCTCGACGTCGACGACGACGATGTGGCCGGCCCGCAGCTCGCCGAAGAGGATCTTCTCGGAGAGGTGGTCCTCGATCTCGCGCTGGATGGTGCGGCGCAGCGGACGGGCACCCAGGATCGGGTCGTAGCCGCGCTTGGCCAGCAGCTTCTTGGCCTCGACGCTGAGCTCCAGGCCCATGTCCTTGTCCTTGAGCCGCTCGTCCACCTTGTCGATCATGAGGTCGACGATCTGGATGATGTCTTCCTCGGACAGCTGGTGGAACACCACGATGTCGTCGACACGGTTCAGGAACTCGGGGCGGAAGTGCTGCTTGAGCTCCTCGCCGACCTTCGCCTTCATCCGCTCGTACCCGGTCTGGGTGTCACCCGCAGCCGCGAAGCCGAGGTTGAAGCCCTTCGAGATGTCCCGGGTGCCGAGGTTGGTCGTCATGATGATGACGGTGTTCTTGAAGTCGACCACGCGGCCCTGGGAGTCGGTCAGGCGACCGTCCTCCAGGATCTGCAGCAGCGAGTTGAAGATGTCCGGGTGGGCCTTCTCGACCTCGTCGAAGAGGACGACCGAGAACGGCTTGCGGCGGACCTTCTCGGTCAGCTGGCCGCCCTCCTCGTAGCCCACGTAGCCGGGCGGGGAGCCGAACAGCCGGGAGACGGTGTGCTTCTCGGAGAACTCGGACATGTCGAGCGCGATCAGCGCGTCCTCGTCGCCGAACAGGAACTCCGCCAGCGTCTTGGACAGCTCCGTCTTACCGACACCGGACGGGCCGGCGAAGATGAACGAACCGCCGGGGCGCTTCGGGTCCTTGAGGCCCGCACGGGTGCGCCGGATGGCCTGGGAGAGCGCCTTGATGGCGTCCTTCTGGCCGATGACGCGCTTGTGCAGCTCGTCCTCCATGCGCAGCAGGCGGGACGTCTCCTCCTCGGTCAGCTTGAAGACCGGGATGCCGGTGGCGGTGGCCAGGACCTCGGCGATGAGCTCCTCGTTGACCTCCGCGACGACGTCCATGTCGCCGGCCTTCCACTCCTTCTCGCGCTTGGCCTTGGCCTGCAGGAGCTGCTTCTCGTCGTCGCGCAGGGACGCGGCCTTCTCGAAGTCCTGCGCGTCGATCGCGCTCTCCTTCTCGCGGCGCACGTCGGCGATCTTCTCGTCGAACTCGCGCAGGTCCGGCGGCGCGGTCATCCGGCGGATGCGCATTCGGGAGCCGGCCTCGTCGATCAGGTCGATCGCCTTGTCCGGCAGGAAGCGGTCCGAGATGTACCGGTCGGCCAGGGTGGCGGCGGCGACCAGGGCGGAGTCCGTGATGGAGACCCGGTGGTGGGCCTCGTAGCGGTCGCGCAGACCCTTGAGGATCTCGATGGTGTGGGGCAGCGAGGGCTCGGCGACCTGGATCGGCTGGAAGCGGCGCTCCAGCGCGGCGTCCTTCTCCAGGTGCTTGCGGTACTCGTCCAGGGTGGTGGCACCGATGGTCTGCAGCTCGCCACGGGCCAGCATCGGCTTGAGGATGCTGGCGGCGTCGATGGCGCCCTCGGCGGCGCCCGCGCCGACCAGGGTGTGCAGCTCGTCGATGAACAGGATGATGTCGCCGCGGGTGCGGATCTCCTTGAGCACCTTCTTCAGGCGCTCCTCGAAGTCACCGCGGTAGCGCGAGCCGGCCACCAGGGCGCCCAGGTCCAGCGTGTAGAGCTGCTTGTCCTTGAGCGTCTCCGGGACCTCGCCCTTGACGATCGCCTGGGCCAGGCCCTCGACCACGGCGGTCTTGCCGACGCCGGGCTCACCGATCAGCACCGGGTTGTTCTTGGTGCGGCGGGACAGCACCTGCATGACCCGCTCGATCTCCTTCTCGCGCCCGATGACCGGGTCGAGCTTGGCCTCGCGGGCGGCCTGGGTGAGGTTGCGGCCGAACTGGTCCAGGACCAGCGAGGTCGACGGGGTTCCCTCGGCGGGCCCGCCGGCCGTGGCCGACTCCTTGCCGCCGCCGGTCTGGTAGCCGGAGAGCAGCTGGATGACCTGCTGGCGCACCCGGTTGAGGTCGGCGCCCAGCTTCACCAGGACCTGGGCGGCGACGCCCTCGCCCTCGCGGATCAGGCCGAGCAGGATGTGCTCGGTGCCGATGTAGTTGTGGCCGAGCTGAAGGGCCTCGCGGAGCGAGAGCTCCAGGACCTTCTTCGCCCGGGGGGTGAAGGGAATGTGACCGGACGGGGCCTGCTGGCCCTGGCCGATGATCTCCTCGACCTGCTGGCGAACGGCCTCAAGAGAAATCCCGAGGCTCTCCAGGGCCTTGGCGGCGACGCCCTCGCCCTCGTGGATCAGACCCAGGAGGATGTGCTCGGTGCCGATGTAGTTGTGGTTGAGCATCCGGGCTTCTTCCTGAGCCAGGACGACAACCCGCCGCGCGCGGTCGGTGAACCTCTCGAACATCGTTTATCGCTCCTCAGAGCGGTCGGGCAGTTCGGGGTCCGTCCCCGCCCTGTCCTTCCGCATGCTAGTCCCGCTCAGCGGCGCGGCCCACGGATTCACTCCCCGGTAGAGGAGCGAGATGCTGCGCGACCAGCCGACACCAATCCCAACCTGGTGTTGGGAAACGGTGTTCCCACAGGTGGGCCGGATGCACCGGATTCCGCTACGCCATCGGCGAACACGTGCCGCCGACGCCGCCGCCGGAACCCCTCCGGCCGGTCGCACATACTGCCCCTGGACGGGCCGAAGAACCCGTCCACCTGCATTCATACCCGGTATCGGGGCGGTTCTCGCGCAGTTTCCGCGGTGGCGGTGTTCGCCTGGCGAGAAGTCGGGCCGCGGTGACGGCGGTTCGACGGCGGACGGGGTGCCGGGCACGTCGCCCCGGTGCCGTCCGCGTTGCCGCTTCGCCCCTACAGCGTCGCACGGCCCGTGATTGTTCCGCCGCCCGAGCCGGTGCCCGAGCCGCTACCCGAGCCGGTGCCCGAGCCGCTGCCCGGGACGGCCCCCGGGGCCGGCCGCGGCGGGCTCCTCCGGGTACGCGCCGCGGGGCGCGGAGGATACTCCTCCGCGCCCCGTGCGTGTGATGGTGGCGGCCGTCCCCGGCCGCCGGGCCCCGCACCCGCTCCGGCGGGCCCGCGGCGCCGGGATCAGGACGCGTTGGCCTTCTCGTAGGCCTCGCGGACGTTGCTCGGAACGCGGCCGCGGTCGTTGACCTCCAGGCCCTGCTCCTTGGCCCACGCGCGGATCTTGGCGGTGTCCGGGGCGCCGCCGCCGGCCGGACGCGCCGCGGTGCCGCGGCCCGGACGACGGGCACCGGCGAGCCGGCCGCTCTGCTTGCGGCCCTTCTCCACGTACGGCGCCAGCAGGCCGCGGAGCTTGTCCGCGTTGGCGCTCTTCAGGTCGATCTCGTAGGCAACGCCGTCGAGGGCGAACGTCACCGTCTCGTCCGCCGAACCGCCGTCGAGATCGTCTTCAAGAATGACCTGCACCCTCTGTGCCACGGGCTTCCCTTTCCGCTAAACGACCCATTGCCTAAGGAAAGGAAAGCGCCTTTCTCCGGAAAACACAAACCCTTGACCCGGTTGGAGCGGCTCAGAGGTGCAGCAGCATGCGCGAGTTGCCCAGTGTGTTGGGCTTCACCCGCTCCAGGTCGAGGAACTCGGCGACGCCTTCATCGTACGAGCGGAGGAGTTCTTCATAGACATCCGTAGCGATCGCCGCCGGGTCTGTCGTACCATCATCGGTTTCCTGGACCTCGCCGATCTCGACGAAACCGTGTTTCGCGAAGAACGCGACCTCGAACGTCAAGCAGAAAATCCGACGGACGCCCAGCCAGCGCGCGGTCTGCACCAGCTTCTCCAGCAGCAGGTGCCCGATCCCGGTGCCCCGGGCGACCGGATCCACCGCGAGCGTGCGGACCTCGGCGAGGTCCTCCCACATCACGTGCAGTGCGCCGCAGGCCACCACCACGCCGTTGTCGTCCCGTTCCGCGACCCAGAACTCCTGGACGGATTCGAACAGTGTGACTGTGGGCTTGTCCAGCAGAATGCCGTCGCGTGAGTAGGTGTCGATGAGCCTGCGCACTGCCCGCACGTCCGTGGTCCGCGCCCGGCGGATGGTGACCTCCATGGTCGGGACGTTATCGCGCCGCTCCCGGTTCCGTCCCACCGGTATCCGGTCCGCCGTCCGCGGAATCCGCGCCGGCCGGATCGGGCGGGAACAGAGCGGCCACCCGCAAGGCGTCCCGGAGCGCTTCGCGTTGCTCGGGCGACATCAGGCCGAAGAAGTGCACCAGGGCCGCCGCCGGATTGTCACCGGTGGCCCAGGCGTCGTTCATCAGGGCCGCCGTGTACGCCTCACGCGAGGAGACCGGTTCATAACGATAGGCCCGGCCGACCCGCTCGCGGCGCAGCCAGCCCTTTCTGTGGAGCTTGTCCAGGACGGTCATCACCGTGGTGTACGCGATTTCGCGTTCCGACCGCAGATCCAGGAGAACCTCGCGAACCGTGACCGGTCGGTTCCACTGCCACACCCGGGTCATGATGGCGTTCTCAAGTTCGCCGAGTTGCCGGACCATAGTGCGGCCAGGATAGGGAGTGAATGGGGCAAATCTTGTGAAGTGCGCCAAACCGGCGCGCCGCCACCCCCGGGAATCGGGATTGGCGGCGCGCCGGTCGTTCGGGGCGGCTGACGGGGTCAGTCGAGGTCTTCCTTGGCCCGCTGGGCCCCGCCCTGGCTGCGGACGATGGCCCGCACCAGGAATCCGAAGCCGATCGCCATGACCAGCGGCGGCACGATCGCGCTGACGTAGTCCATCAGGTCACTCCTCCTCGGTCTTCTCCGCCGTCGCGGCGGAAGCCTTCGGCTCCGGCTTCACCAGCGGGAAGAGCACCGTCTCCCGGATGTTCTTGCCGGTCAGCAGCATGATCAGGCGGTCCACGCCGAGGCCGAGGCCACCGGTCGGGGGCATCGCGTACTCCAGGGCGCGCAGGAAGTCCTCGTCCACCTGCATCGCCTCGACGTCGCCGCCGGCCGCCAGCAGCGACTGGGCGGTGAGGCGGGCGCGCTGCTCGACCGGGTCGACCAGCTCGGAGTAGGCGGTGCCGATCTCGGTCCCGAAGATCACCAGGTCCCACTTCTCGGCCACGCCGGGCCGCGAGCGGTGCTGGCGGGTCAGCGGGGAGACCTCGGTCGGGTAGTCCTTGATGAAGGTCGGCCGGACGGCGTTCTCCTCCAGCAGGCGCTCGACCATCTCCAGCACGATCTGACCGTGGCCCCAGTCCTTCTCGAACGGGATGCCGTGCTCGGTGGCCAGCTTGCGCAGCTCCTCGACGCCGGTCTCCGGGGTGACCTCGACGCCCAGGCGGGCCGAGATGCCCGGGTAGACGCCGATCTCCTCCCACGGCTCGGCCAGGTCGATCTCGTGCTCGACGCCGTGCGCGTCCACGCCCCTGATCACCGTGGTGCCCAGCGCGTCCCGGGCCGCGTTGACGATCGTCTCGCGGATCAGCTCGGCCTGGGTGTCGTAGTCGCCGTACGCCTCGTACGACTCCAGCGAGGTGAACTCCGGGTTGTGGGTGGAGTCCGCGCCCTCGTTGCGGAAGTTGCGGTTGATCTCGAAGACCTTCTCGGCGCCGCCGACCACCAGCCGCTTGAGGTACAGCTCGGGGGCGATGCGCATGTAGAGGTCGATGTCGTACGCGTTGATGTGCGTCTTGAACGGACGCGCGTTGGCGCCGCCGTGCACCGGCTGGAGCATCGGGGTCTCGACCTCGATGTAGCCGCGGTCCTCGTAGGTGCGGCGGATCGAGCGGACGACCTTGCTGCGCAGGTGCAGGATCTCGCGGGCCTCGGGGTTGACGATGAGGTCCACGTAGCGCTGGCGGACCCGGGCCTCCGGGTCGGTCAGGCCCTTGTGCTTGTCCGGCAGCGGACGCAGGCACTTGGCGGTGAGCTCCCAGCGGTCCACCATCACGGACAGCTCGCCGCGCTTGGAGGTGATCACCTCGCCCTCGACGCCGACCTGGTCGCCGAGGTCGATGTCGGCCTTCCAGGCCGCCAGCCGCTCCGGGCCCAGCTTGTCGAGGGAGAACATCACCTGGAGGTCGCCGGTGCCGTCGCGCAGGGTGGCGAAGCAGAGCTTGCCGCCGGTGCGGGAGAGGATCACGCGGCCGGTGACGCCGGCCCGCTCGCCGGTCGCGGTGTCCGGCTCCAGGTCGGGGTGCTTGGCACGCAGGTCCGCGATGGTGGTGGTGCGGGGGAAACCGACCGGGTACGGGTCGACACCGGCCGCCCGGAGCCGGTCGAGCTTCTCGCGCCGGACGCGCATCTGCTCGGGAAGGTCGTCGGTCGCGGGAACAAGGCTCTGATCGCTCACCCCACAAGGGTAGCCAGCCACACACGGTGCTCCGCGCCGGGATTGCCGCGGGGGAGGCCGCGACGGCGGCCTCCCCCGGATCGGACGCGGACGGCTCAGCCGGTGCCGGTGGCGAGTTCGACGTCCTCGGGGGTGTCGTCGGTGGGCGGGGCGGGGTGGGCGGGGGGCTTGGGGCGGCGGCCGAACAGCTCGGCGGGGGTGGGCATCCGGTGCGGACGGGGCGGGGTCTTCGCGGCGGCGGGCTGCTCCGGGCGGGAGTCGGTGCTGCTCATGGGGGTCCGTCCTCCTACAGGGGTGGGGTGACTGTGCGGCGGTGCGGCGGGACTCGGTACGGCCACCAGGTGGCGGGGCGGTCCGCTGTGGAGGGCGAGCCGCTCGCGGACGGCGGCCTCGGCCAGCGCGTGGCAGCGCCCGGCCAGCCGGGAGCGGCGGGCCCGCTCGCCCTGGCCGCAGGGCTGGCGGCTCAGTCCGCGCAGTGCGGTGAGGTCCTCCGGCCCGGGCAGGTACCCGTCGGACACCGCCTCCTCCAGCCGTTCCAGGTAGCCGGGGGCGCTGCCGGGCAGGGCGGAGCGGTAGCGTCCGAGGTCGGCGAGCAGGAAGGCGCGCAGCCGGCCGCCCTCCTGGACGGCCTCGTCGATCGCCTCGGTGAGGCGCAGGGCGTCCTGGACGTCCTCCGCCCAGAGTTCGGCGCCAGGCCCGGCGAGGGCGGGCCGGACGGGCCCCTGGAGGTGGACGGGCACGGCGGGGTGGAGGGCTTGGGCGAGGGCGCGGCGCAGCACGCGGACTTCGTCGGCGCTGAAGGCCATGCCGCCGCGCGATCCGTGTGGCGTAGGCATGGGCTGACACTACGTGACGAATATCCGATTTGTCGGTAACGTCGCGCCGAACCACCCACGGTCGGCCCGGCGAAGAAGCCTTTCGCCGCCACCTGTAACGCCACCCGGGGCGCACCTGGTCATCCAGGTGTCAGGGGAGAACGAGCGAGGGGGCCGGGCAGGATGCGACCGGACGGTCAGGGGAAGGCGGCCCGGGGCGGGCGGCGGGACGAGGACTTCCAGGCCTTCGCGGCCGCCCGCGCCAGACCGCTCTACCGGTCGGCCTGCCTGCTCACCGGCGGGGACACCCACCTCGCCGAGGACCTGGTGCAGGAGGCCCTCGGGCGGATCTACGCCCAGTGGCACCGCACCTCCTGGTTCGGGGCCAAGCGCCGGATCGACAACCCGGCCGGGTACGCGCACACCGTGCTGGTGCGGGCCTTCCTCTCGCACCGCGTCCGCCGCTCCAGCGGCGAGCGGCCGGTCGAGGCGGTGCCGGACGGCGCGGCCCCGCAGGGCGACCCGGAACTGCGGCTCGCCCTGGTGGACGCGCTCGGCCGGCTCGCCCCGCGCGACCGCGCGGTGCTGGTGCTCCGCTACTGGGAGGACCGCAGCGTCGAGGAGACCGCCGCGGTCCTGCACAGCACCCCGGGCGCCGTCCGGACCCAGGCCTTCCGCGCGCTCGGCCGGATCCGCACGGTGCTCGGCAGCAGCCTCGACGACCTCGCCGAGCGCTGAGCCGGCGCGTCACGTCACGTCAACCCACTTGGTAGAGAGGTTGGTTCAGCATGTCCGCAGAGCACGACGGGCCCGAGGAGCGGTTCGAGCGGGCCTTCACCGAGGCCCTCGGCCGGGCCGGCGAGGCCTACGACACCGAACCCGGCCCGCTGGTCGACACCGGCTGGTCGCACGGCCGTCGGCTGCGCCGCAGGCGGCGGATCGGCACCGTGGCGGGCGCCGCCGCGCTGGCCTTGGTCGGGGTGGGCGGGGTCGCGCTCGGCGGCCTGCTGCCCGGGCGGGGTACGGCGGTGGCCGGTCCGGCGGCGGCCCCGTCCGCCGGTCCGGTCTCCGGCGCGGAGTTCCAGCGGATGCTCACCGAACTCCTGCCGTCGCCGACGGTGCAGGTCGGCGAGGCCCGGGGCACCGAGAGCGACACCCCGCAGCTGCGGCTGGTGGTGGACGACGGCCACGGCCCGGCGCAGTACCTGTTCTGGATCACCCGCTTCCCGGGTGGCGAGGACACCGACTGCCCGGCCGTGCCGACCGGCGACGACACCTGCACCGAGACCACCCTCCCGGGCGGCGGCCACCTGCGCCTCTACCAGGCCGGCACCCGGGACGGAGAGCCGGCCGGATCGAAGACCTGGTCGGCCAAGCTGACCGTGGACGGGTACCAGCTGATGCTCCAGGAATGGAACCGCAAGCCGCTGGAGCAGGGCACGCCGATCACCAGGACCGACCCGCCGCTGACCATGGACAAGCTCGCCGAGGTGGTCACGGCCCCGCGCTGGAAGCAGGTCATGGCGGCCATTCCGCAGGCCTCGGCGGTGGGTTCGCTCCCGAGCCCCCGGTTCGGGGTCTCGGTGCCGCTGCCGACCCCGCTGACGGGGCCGACGCAGTTCACCGTCGACGTGCCCCCGTGGTCCGGCCTGACCCCGCCGCCGGGGGGCGGCCCGATCACCCTGCCGGCCACCCCGAGGCCCGGCAGCTGAGCGCCGCTCAGCTGGCGGGGCGGTTGCGCTCGTACACCAGGCGCAGGCCGATCAGGGTCAGCCAGGGCTCGTGCACGTCGATGGTGCCGGCCTCGCCGAGAACGAGCGGGGCCAGGCCGCCGGTGGCGATCACCTGGACGTCGTCCGGGTCCTTGGCGAGCTCCCGGGCCATCCGCTCCACCAGGCCGTCGACCTGGCCGGCGAAGCCGTAGAGGATGCCGGACTGCATGCCCTCGACGGTGTTCTTGCCGATCACGTTGCGCGGGCGGGCCAGCTCGATCTTGCGCAGCTGGGCGCCGCGGACGCCGAGCGCCTCGACCGAGATCTCGATGCCGGGGGCGATCGCGCCGCCGACGTAGTCGCCGCGCGCGTTGACGGCGTCGAAGGTGGTCGCGGTGCCGAAGTCGACCACGATGCACGGGCCGCCGTACAGGTGGTTCGCGGCCAGCGCGTTGACGATCCGGTCGGCGCCGACCTCCTTGGGGTTGTCCATCAGGACGTGCACCCCGGTCTTCACGCCGGGCTCCACGATCACCGCGGGGACGTCGCCGTAGTAGCGGCGGGTCACCTCGCGGAGCTCGTGGAGCACGGCGGGGACGGACGAGCAGATCGCCAGGCCCTCCACCGCGGCCTCCTTCACCGCGGTGTGGCTGCCCATCAGCCCTTGCAGCAGCACCGCCAGTTCATCGGCCGTGCGGCGCGGATCGGTGGAGATCCGCCAGTGTTCCACCACGTCCTCGCCGTCGAACAGGCCGAGCGTGGTCTGGGTGTTGCCGACGTCGATGGTGAGGAGCACGGGGACGCTTTCTGCGAGTCGGGACGGGACTGCGGCCGACCTGACGGTCAGGCGCGCAGGTCCAGGCCGATGTCCAGGATCGGCGAGGAGTGGGTGAGCGCGCCCACGGCCAGGTAGTCGACACCAGTCTGGGCGACCTCGCGCGCGCTGGCCAGGGTCAGACCGCCGGAGGCCTCCAGCTTCGCCCGGCCGGCCACCAGCGCGACGGCCTCCTTCAGCTGACCGACGGTGAAGTTGTCCAGCAGGATCAGGTCCGCCCCGGCCTCCAGCACCGGCGTGATCTGCTCCAGGGTGTCCACCTCGACCTCGACCGGCAGCTCCGGGTACGCGGCCCGGACGGCCCGGAAGGCCTCGGCCACGCCGCCGGCCGCGACCACGTGGTTGTCCTTCACCAGCGCGGCGTCCGAGAGCGCCATCCGGTGGTTGGCGCCGCCGCCGCAGCGCACCGCGAACTTCTCCAGTGCGCGCAGGCCCGGGGTGGTCTTGCGGGTGTCCCGGACGACGGCGCCGGTGCCCTCCAGGGCGTCCGCCCAGGCGCGGGTGGCGGTGGCGATGCCGGACAGGTGGCAGAGCAGGTTGAGCGCGCTGCGCTCGGCGGTCAGCAGGTCGCGGGTGCGGGAGCGGACCGAGAGCAGCACCTGGCCGGCCTCGACCCGGTCGCCGTCCTCGACGTGCCGCTCGACCTCGAACTCCTCCTCGCAGACCAGCGAGACGACGGCCTCGGCGACCCGCAGGCCGGCCACCACGCCGGCCTGGCGGGCGGTGAAGTCGGCGGTGGCGACGGCCTCGGCGGGCACGGTCGCCACCGAGGTGACGTCCTCGCCGCCGGCCAGGTCCTCGGCGAGCGCCAGGGTGGCGATGTCCTCGACCTCGACCGGGTCCAGCCCGGCCTGCTCCAGCAGCTCGGCCAGCTGCGGGTCCAGACCGGTCTCGTAGCCCTCGCCGTCCCCGCAGGCGCAGCCGTCGCCGCAGCCGCCCTGGTCGGCCAGGGGGAGTTCCTCGTGGGAGTGGGTCATGGTTCTACTGCTCCTCAGGGGTGCTGACGGGACCGCCGGTGGCGGCGAGGGTGGTGATCAGATGGCGCCGCCAGTGGGCGTCGTCGCGCTCGGGGAAGTCCTCGCGCCAGTGGCAGCCGCGGGTCTCCTCGCGCTGCGCGGCGGCCGTGACCAGGGCGGTCGCGACCAGCAGCAGGTTGGCGGCCTCCCAGGTCTCCACCCGGGGGTCGGCCGGCTTCTCCTCGGCCACGTGGGAGCGGGCCTGCTCGGCGAGCAGGGCCAGTCCGGCCGCGGTGTCGGCCATCGACGCGGCGGAGCGCAGGATGCCCGCGCCGCGCGACATCAGCCGCTGGATCTCGGCGCGCGCCTCCGACGGGGGCAGCGGGACGGGCTGCGCGGCGCGGGCGGCGGCGACGTCCACCGCGCGCTCGGGCAGGTCGCCGGCCGCGTCCAGCCCCGCCAGGTCGGCGGCGATCCGCTCGGCGAAGACCAGGCCCTCCAGCAGCGAGTTGGACGCCAGCCGGTTGGCGCCGTGCACCCCGGTGCAGGCGACCTCGCCGCAGGCGTACAGGCCGGGGACGCTGGTGCGGCCGTGCCGGTCGGTGCGGACGCCGCCGGAGGCGAAGTGCGCGGCCGGGGCGATCGGGATCGGCTCGGTGACCGGGTCGATGCCGTTGGCACGGCAGAAGGCGAGGATGGTCGGGAAGCGGTTCTCCCACATCTCGGCGCCGAAGTGCCGCCCGTCCAGGAACATGTGCTCGGCGCCCTGCTCCTGCATGCGCCGGGTGATCGCCTTGGCGACGATGTCGCGCGGGGCCAGCTCGGCCAGCTCGTGCTGTCCGACCATGAAGCGGACGCCGTCCGCGTCCACCAGGTGGGCGCCCTCGCCGCGGACCGCCTCGGAGACCAGCGGCTGCTGGCCCTCGGCCTCCGGACCGAGCCAGAGCACGGTGGGGTGGAACTGGACGAACTCCAGGTCGGTGACGGCGGCGCCGGCCCGCAGGGCCAGGGCCACGCCGTCGCCGGTGGAGACCGCCGGGTTGGTGGTGGCGGAGAAGACCTGGCCCATGCCGCCGGTGGCGAGCACCACCGCGCGGGCCCGGACGGCGCCGACGCCGTCGCGCTGGCCCTCGCCCATCACGTGCAGGGTGAGCCCGGCGGCGTGGCCCGCCGCGTCGGTCAGCAGGTCGAGCACGAGCGCGTGCTCGATCAGCTCGATGCCCGGGTCGGTGCGGACGGCGGCGACCAGGGCGCGCGATATCTCGGCGCCGGTCGCGTCCCCGCCCGCGTGGACGATCCGGCGGCGGTGGTGGCCGCCCTCGCGGGTCAGCAGGACCTCGCCGTCCTCGCCCCGGTCGAACAGGGCGCCGGTGGCGATCAGCCGGCGGACGGCGTCCGGGCCCTCGGTGACCAGGGTGCGGACGGCCTCCTCGTCACAGACGCCGGCGCCGGCCACCAGGGTGTCGTCCAGGTGCTGTTCGGGGGTGTCCCCCTCGCCCAGGGCGGCGGCGACGCCGCCCTGGGCCCAGCGGGTGGAGCCTTCGTCCAGCACGGCCTTGGTGACCACCATGGCCCGCAGGCCGGCCTTGCGGACGTTGAGCGCGACGGTGAGGCCGGCGACCCCGGAGCCGACCACGACCACGTCGGTGGCGGCGGTCCAGCCGGGGGCCGGTGCGGTGAGGCGGTGCGTGGACATGGGTGGCTGGCTCCTTCAGCGCGAGACGGCGTCGGCCGCGCCGTTGCCGTCACCGTACGCCCTGTCACCCCGGAGCAGTCCGCTGCCCTCCGGGGCCTCCGCCGGGTCCCCGCCCAGGCCGGTGATCCGGTTCTGCTTGTCCACGAAGACGATCTTCGGCTCGTAGCCCTTGGCCTCGGCCGTGTCCATCTGCCCGTAGGCGATGAGTATGACGAGGTCGCCCGGGTGGACGAGGCGGGCGGCGGCGCCGTTGATGCCGATCACGCCGGAGCCGCGCGGGCCGGCGATGGTGTACGTCTCCAGCCGGGCGCCGTTGTCGATGTCGACGATGTGGACCAGCTCGCCGGGGAGCAGGTCGGCGGCGTCGAGCAGGTCCTCGTCCACCGTGACGGATCCCACGTAGTGCAGGTCGGCCTGGGTCACGGTGGCCCGGTGGATCTTGGACTTGAGCATGGTGCGGAGCATTGCGGGTCACGCCTCCTGTGAGTGCATGCCTGAAGGGGGTTCTTACTGCGGTACTACCGAACGATGATGCGGACGTTGTCGATCAGGCGGGTCGGGCCCACCTTCGCGGCGACGGCCAGCACCGCCTCGCCCTGGAAGTCGTCCGCCGCCTCGGAGAAGTCGTGCGGGTCGATCAGGGCGAGGTAGTCCAGGGTGACGCCCTCGGCGCCGTCCAGGGCGGCCGAGGCGGCCTCGCGGACGGCCTTCGGGCCCTGCGCGGCGGCGTCCCGGCCGGCGAACAGGGCCTTGGACAGGGCGAGCGCGTGCTCGCGGTCCTCCGCCGAGAGGTAGCGGTTGCGCGAGGACAGCGCCAGGCCGTCCTCCTCGCGGACGGTCGGCACGCCGACGATCTCGACGTCGAAGTCCAGGTCGGCGACCATCCGCTGGATGATCGCCAGCTGCTGGGCGTCCTTCTCGCCGAAGAAGGCGAAGTCCGGGTCGGTGATGTGCAGCAGCTTGGCGACCACGGTCAGCACGCCGTCGAAGTGGCCGGGCCGGGTGGCGCCCTCGAAGCGCTCGCCCATCGGGCCGGCCGCCATCCGCACCTGCGGCTCGCCGTTCGGGTAGACCTCCTCGGCGGACGGCGCGAAGACCACGTCGGCGCCGTGCTCCTCGGCCAGCCGCACGTCGTCGTCGAGGGTGCGCGGGTAGCGCTCCAGGTCCTCGCCCGGGCCGAACTGGAGCGGGTTGACGAAGACCGTCACCGCGACCCGGCCCTCGCGGCCGACCTGCTTGCGGGCGGCCCGGATCAGCGCGGCGTGGCCCTCGTGCAGCGCGCCCATGGTCATCACGACGGCGTTGTCGACCGGCTGCTCGTCCGGCCAGAACGCGGCCTCGAAGTCGTCCACGGTGCGGGTGACGACGGCCCGGTGGACCTTCGGCGTCCGCTGGGGCTTGTTCGGCTGCTTACCGCGTGCCATCAGTGCTCTCCTCGTTCAGTACGTCCAGCAGTGCCGCCGCCGACGTTTCGTCGATGGTTCCGTTGGCGAGCGCCCGCTGCGCGGTGGCGCGGGCCATCGCCCGGTAGGCCGCCGGGATGTCCGGGGACACCGTACTGAGCTGCGCCAGGTGGCGCCGCACGGTGCCCGCGTCGCCCCGGGCGACCGGGCCGGTGAGGGCCGCGTCACCGGAGCGCAGGCTGTTGTCCAGGGCGGCGCCCAGCAGCGGGCCGAGCAGCCGGCCGGGCTCGGCGACGCCGGCCGAGCGCAGCAGCTCCATCGCCTGCGCGACCAGGGTGACCAGGTGGTTCGAGCCGTGCGCGAGGGCGGTGTGGTAGAGCGGGCGGACCTCCTCGGGCACCCACTCCGGCTCGCCGCCCATCTCCACCACCAGCGCCTCGGCGACCGGCCGCAGCTCCTCGGGGGCGGTCACGCCGAACGGGCAGCCGGCCAGCCGGGCCAGGTCCACCGAGGTGCCGGTGAAGGTCATCGCCGGGTGCAGGGCCAGCGGCAGCGCCCCGGCCCGGGTGGCGGGCTCCAGGACGGCGACGCCGTGGGCGCCGGAGGTGTGCACGACCAGCTGGCCGGGGCGGACCGCGCCGGTGGCGGCCAGCCCGGCCACCAGGTCGGCCAGCGCGTCGTCCGGGACGGTCAGCAGCACCAGGTCGGCGGCGGCCAGCACCTGCGGCGGGGTGACGATCCGCACGCCCGGCAGCAGCGCCTCGGCGCGGCGGCGGGAGACGGCGGAGACCCCGGAGGCGGCGACCACGGTGTGCCCGGCGAGCTGGAGCGCCGCGCCCAGCGCGGGGCCGACCCGGCCGGTGCCGACCACGCCGACGGCCAGCCGGGCGGGGCGGTTGCCGGGGTCGCCTGGGTCGCCGAAAGCCTGGTCGGCGAAGTCGGACGGATTCACGTCCACCCTTGTCCTGCCTTGTCCTGAATGACCGTTCCAGTCCGCTCCACGGGTACCGGACGTACCGCCCCAGTCTACGGGGGCGCCCGGACGCCGAAGCGGCTCAGTCGCCGGCCCCGGCCCGGATCAGCCCGGCCTCGTACGCCAGCACCACGGCCTGGACCCGGTCGCGCAGCCCCAGCTTGGCCAGGATCCGGCCGACGTGGGTCTTCACGGTGGCCTCGGAGAGCACCAGCCGGGCCGCGATCTCGCCGTTCGACAGGCCCTGGGCGACCAGCAGGAACACCTCCCGCTCGCGCTCGGTCAGCGGGCCGAGGACGTCCGAGCCGGGCGCGCTCTGCGGGGTGGGCAGCACCTCGGCGAAGCGGT
This sequence comes from Kitasatospora sp. NPDC056800, assembly GCF_042789775.1. NCBI lineage: Bacteria > Bacillati > Actinomycetota > Actinomycetes > Kitasatosporales > Streptomycetaceae > Kitasatospora > Kitasatospora sp. NPDC056800. The sequence continues at coordinate 23,020 of NZ_JBHUAL010000025.1, forward strand.
CGATCATCCGGCGGGTGGTGGTCGGGGCGACCACCGCGTCCCCGCCGTGCACCGCGCGGATCGCGGCCACCAGCTCGGTCGGCGGGACGTCCTTGAGCAGGAAGCCGCTGGCGCCGGCCTTGAGCGCGGCGAAGGCGTACTCGTCCAGGTCGAAGGTGGTGAGGATGAGCACGTGGGGGGCGTTCGGCAGCGGGCTGCCGTCCTCGGCGAGGCAGATCCGGCGGGTCGCCTGCACGCCGTCCAGCCGCGGCATCCGGACGTCCATCAGGATCACGTCCACCTCGGTGCGCCGCAGCTGCTCCAGGGCCTGCGCGCCGTCGCCCGCCTCGGCGGCGATCTCGATGTCGCCCTGCGACTGGAGGATCATCCGGAACCCGGTGCGCAGCAGTTCCTGGTCGTCGACGAGCATCACGCGGATGGTCAAGGTGGGACTCCTTGGAGGGGGGTGGACGGCGGACGGGGCTAGTGGGCCGCCTTGAGCGGCAGGACGGCGCGGATCCGGAAGCCGCCGCCGGGGCGGGGGCCCACGTCGAGGCTGCCGCTGACCATGCCGACCCGCTCGCGCATGCCGATCAGGCCGTGGCCGAGGCCGTCCGCGCCGCCGGCGGCCAGGTGCTCGTCGGTGCTGCCGCGCCCGTCGTCCTCCACCAGGACGGCCAGCTCGCGCTCACCGAAGTCGACCGCGACCCGGGCGTGCGCGTCGGGGCCGCCGTGCTTGCGGACGTTGGTGAGCGCCTCCTGGACGATCCGGTAGACGGTCAGCTCGACGCCGCGCGGCAGCTCGCGCGGGTGCCCGGAGGTGGCGTAGTCCACGTCGAGCCCGGCGGTGCGGACCTGCTCCAGCAGCTCCGGCAGCTCCTCGACGCCCGGCTGCGGCACGTACTCCTCGGCCTTGGTGTCGGCGGTGCGCAGCACGCCCAGCAGGCGGCGCATCTCGACCAGTGCCTGGCGGCCGGTGGAGGCGATCGTGCCGAGCGCCTCCTTGGCCTGCTGCGGGGAGTTGTCCAGCACGTACGCGGCGCCGTCGGCCTGGACGATCATCACCGAGACGTTGTGCGCGACCACGTCGTGCAGCTCGCGGGCGATCCGGGCGCGCTCGGCGGCGACCGCCACCTTGGACTGGGCGTCCCGCTCGCGCTCCAGCCGGGCGGCGCGGTCCTCCAGCTCGGTCAGGTAGGCGCGGCGCACCCTGGTCAGCCGGCCCCAGGCCCAGCAGAGGATGAACGGCGTGCTCATCAGCAGCGTGATCAGCGCCGCCTCGCCGAAGGTGTACGGGCGGGTGTGGGCGTCGCCGGCCCGGTCGAAGACCGTCTTCACCGGCATCATCTGCCAGAACACCAGCGGCCCGGAGGCCAGGCCGGCCGTCAGGGCCAGCCGGGAGATCCACTTCTGGCCGAAGGCGGCACCGGTGTAGGCGAAGACCAGGTAGGCGATCGAGGAGCCGGCCGGCGAGATGTCCACGAGTACCTGGCCGACGCCGATGGCGGCGGCGGCGGACACCGTGAGGTCGGGGAAGCGCCGCCGGACGACCATCAGCAGCGGCAGCACCACCGCGATCGCGAGCGAGACGTCGAAGCGCCAGCCGTCGTCGATCGGGCCGTCGTTCGGCACCAGGCCGGCGAAGAGCACCATCGCCGCCCAGGCGGCGTCGACCACCATGGGGTGACGGCGGAGCCAGGCGTTGAGTCGATGCACGTGTCCAGCGTAGGCAGTCGCTCCGTGTGCCCAGGTCCGCCGGTAGGGCGATCCGCCCTACTCCGTAGGTCGGAGAAGCACCCGATCCGATGGGGAGGGTCGACCGGGCGCCGGGTAGCGTCCAGCCCCATGACTTGGATGCGGTGGGCGCCCGCCATGGAACGGGCCCTGTACGACCCCGGGCAGGGCTTCTACCGCAGGCCGGAGGGCCCCGCCGGCCACTTCCGCACCTCCGTGCACGCCTCGCCGAGGTTCGCCCGTGCGGTGGCCCGGCTGCTGCTGGAGGTTGACGAGGCCCTCGGTCGTCCGGAGGAGCTGGCCCTGGTCGACATGGGGGCCGGGCGGGGCGAACTGCTCACCGGCGTCCTGGCCGAACTGCCCGCGGAGGTGCTGGCGCGGCTGCGCCCGTACGGCGTGGAGGTCGCCGACCGCCCGGCCGGCCTGCCGTCCACAGCCCTGTGGACGGACCGGCCGCCGCGCGGGGTGACCGGGCTGCTGTTCGCCAACGAGTGGCTGGACAACGTCCCGCTGGACGCCGGGGAGGTCGACGAGGACGGGGTGCTGCGCTACGTCGAGGTGGACACCGCGACCGGCGGGACCCGCCTCGGCGAGCCGGTCTCGGCGGCCGACGCGGCCTGGGCCGGCCGCTGGTGGCCGGTCGCGGAGCCCGGCGACGCCGTGGAGTTCGGCGGCCCCCGGGACGCCGCCTGGGCGCGGGCGGTGGCCGGGCTGGAGCGCGGCCTGGCCGTCGCCGTCGACTACGGGCACACCGCCGGGCGGCGGCCGCCGTTCGGCACGTACGCCGGTTTCCGGGACGGCCGGGAGGTGGCCCCGGTGCCGGACGGCTCCTGCGACGTCACCGCGCACGTCGCGCTGGACTCCGTCGCCGTGCCCGGTCTCCACAGCCTGTGGACAACGCAGCGGGAGGCGCTGCGGGCGCTCGGCGTGAGCGGCGGGCGCCCGGCGCTCGCGCTGGCCACCAGCGACCCCGTCGGCTACCTGCGGGCGCTCAGCGGGGCGGGGGAGGGGGCCGAGCTGACCGACCCGGGCGGGCTGGGCGCCTTCGGGTGGCTGGTGCAGGCTGTCCGCATGACGCCCCTTGAGATCGTTGGGGCGGTGAGCTTGGCGGGCCTGCCGGGATGGCAGACTCTGGGGGCATGAGGGAGACCACGGTCGGCATCGGGGCGGGAGCCGAGAACTTCACCGGCGCGGCGGGCACCACCGACATGGTGCTCAACATCGGCCCGCAGCACCCGGCCACCCACGGCGTGCTGCGCCTGAAGCTGGTGCTGGACGGCGAGCGCATCGTCAGCGCCGAGCCGGTGATCGGCTACATGCACCGGGGCGCGGAGAAGCTGTTCGAGGCCCGTGACTACCGGCAGATCATCATGCTGGCCAACCGGCACGACTGGCTCTCCGCCTTCTCCAACGAACTCGGCGTCGTCATGGCCGTCGAGCGGATGCTCGGCATGGAGGTCCCGGAGCGGGCGGTCTGGATCCGCACCCTGCTCGCCGAACTCAACCGGGTGCTCAACCACCTGATGTTCCTCGGCTCGTACCCCCTGGAGCTCGGCGGGATCACCCCGGTCTTCCACGCCTTCAACGGCCGCGAGGACCTCCAGCACGTGCTGGAGGAGGCCTCCGGCGGCCGGATGCACTACATGTTCAACCGGGTCGGCGGCCTCAAGGAGGACCTGCCGGCCGGCTGGCTCGGCCGGGTCCGCACCGCCGTCGCCACCGTGCGCTCGCAGCTGCCCGTCTTCGAGGACCTCGTCCTCGGCAACGAGATCTTCCGCGCCCGCACCGCCGGGGTCGGCGTCCTCACCCGGGCGCAGGCCGAGGCGTACGGCGTCAGCGGCCCCATCGCCCGGGCCAGCGGCCTCGACCTCGACCTGCGCCGCGACGAGCCGTACCTGGCGTACGGCTCCGAGGAACTGCGGCAGGTGCTCACCGTGGTCACCCGCGAGGAGGGCGACTGCCTGGCCCGCTTCGAGTGCCTGCTGGAACAGACCCTCAACGCGCTCGACCTCGCCGACGCCTGCCTCGACAAGCTCGCCACGCTGCCGCCCGGCCCGGTCAACCAGCGGCTGCCCAAGGTGCTCAAGGCACCCGAGGGCAGCACCTACGCGTGGACCGAGAACCCGCTCGGGATCAACGGCTACTACCTGGTCTCGCGCGGCGACAAGACGCCGTGGCGGCTCAAGCTGCGGTCGGCGTCCTTCAACAACATCCAGGCGCTCACCGAGCTGCTGCCGGGGACGCTGGTCGCGGACATGGTGGCGATCCTGGGGTCGATGTTCTTCGTGGTCGGGGACATCGACAAGTAGGCCGGCGCCGGGGGCCGGTGCCGGCGGGTGGGCCGGTGCCGCCGCGTGGGGCGGGCACCGGGGGCGGGCACCAGGGGGGCGGGTCAGTCCTTCTTGGACTTCCTGACCGGGTCCGCCGGGTGCGGGGCCACCTTGCGGTCGCCCTTGGTGGCGATCCGCTCCTCGCACAGCCGGGCCAGCACCTCGTACCCCTTCCGGCCCATCAGCTCGGTGAGCTCGGGGCGGTAGCTGACGTACACCGCGTCCGCGCCTTGGTGGGCCGCCGGGGCGCCGGTGCACCACCAGTGCAGGTCGTGGCCGCCCGGGCCCCAGCCGCGGCGGTCGTACTCGCCGATCGTGACCTGGAGGTAGCGGGTGTCGTCGGGGCGGTCGATCCAGTCGTAGGTGCGGCGGATCGGCAGCTGCCAGCAGACGTCCGGCTTGGTCTCCAGCGGCTCGCGGCCCTCCTTGAGGGCGAGCGCGTGCAGGGCGCAGCCGGCGCCGCCCGCGAAGTCCGGGCTGTTCACGAAGATGCACGCGCCGCCGACCCGGCGGGTCTGGCGGTCGCCGTCCTCGTCCAGCATGGTGATGCCGCCGTCGGAGACGATCCGGCCCTTGGCGTCGGTGCCCTCGGCGAAGTTCTCCCACAGCTCGGGGGTCAGCCGGGTCGCGTGCCCCAGGACGCGCTTCTCGTCGTCCTCGTCCGAGTAGTGCGCGCCCAGCGTGCAGCAGCCGTCCGACTCGCCGCGGCCCTCGCGGATGCCGTGGCAGCCCTGGCCGAAGACGCAGGACCAGCGGGAGGTCAGCCAGGTGAGGTCGCAGCGGAAGACCTGCTCCTCGTCGGCGGGGTCGGCGAACTCGACCCAGGCGCGGGCGAAGTCCAGCGGGACCTCGTCGCGCGGGATCTCGCGGCGCAGGCTCGGCATCGCGAGGTCGACGGGGGCGGGGGAGGCCTTGGGCTTCGCCTTGGACTTCTTCTTGGACGTTTCTGCTGGTGCCACCCGGCAAGGGTAGAGCTTTCGGGGGCGGGAGCGCGGTGGCGGGACCGGTGGCGGGGTCGGGGGTGGGGTCGGGGCGGGTTTGCGGCGGGGCCCGGCGGAGCACGGGGCGGGGTCGGTGGTGGTGGGGTCGGCCGGGGTGAAGGCGGGGTGAAGAGGTCCGTCGGGCGCTGCGGGCGGGCCCGGGGGCGCGCCTAGGATGGCGGCCGGTCCGCGGCGGGGTCCGCGACGGGACCGCTACGGGGAGGTACGGGGATGGCAGGCGGCAGCACCGGGGCGTCCGGCGGCGCGGGCGGGGAGTTCGTCCTCAAGCCGTGGGAACTGCACGGCGAGGGCCGGGAGTTCGAGAAGCTCGGCGGCGAACTGACGAAGGCCGTCGCCGCCCTGGAGCAGGGCCTCGCCGCGCTCGGCGCCCCCTGGGGCGCGGACCAGCCGGGCAGCGGGTTCGCCACCGTGTACGGGCAGGCGCGCGGTGAACTCGTCGGCGGGCTGCGGGGGTTGGCCGGGCGGGTGGCCGGGGTCGGGGCCGGGCTGCACACGATGGCCGCGCGGACGGCGGACGCGGACAGCGCGGCGGCGGGCGGGTTCGGGGCGACGGCGGTGCCGGGGGTCGCGGGAGTTCCCGGGGTGCCGGGGGCAACCCCCGGGGTGGTGCCCGCCGTCCCCAAGGACATGTCGGTCTGACGGACCCGGCCCGAAGCCCGGCTCGAAGGGGGAAGCGCGTGTCCCGGAAACTGCCCGAGGAACTGGTCCCGGTGCTGGCCCGGACCGGCCGGCTGTGGCCGCAGGCCGACGAGGAGGGCCTGCGCAAGGCCGCCGGAGTCTGGCGCGAGTTCGGCAAGGAGGCCGACCGGCTCACCCGCCGCTGCGGCGAGTCCGTCCGGCGGGTCACCGCCGACAACTCCGGCCACGCGGTCGAGGCCTTTGGCGCGTACTGGCAGGCCTTCAGCGGCGGCGGCAAGGGTCACCTGGACGACGCGCACAGCGCGGTCGGGCTGGTCGCCGGGGCCTTCGACACGTCCGCGCGGGCCGTGGACACCTGCAAGGCCGAGATCATCGCGACCCTGCGGCAGCTCGCCGCCGAACTCCGGCAGGCGGAGGAGCAGGCGGCCAAGGCCAAGGAGGCGGCCGGCAAGATCGCCGCGGCGGCGACCGGCGGCGACCCGGCCGGGAACGGGGTGGCCGGGAGCGAGGTGGTCGGGAACGGGGTGGTCGGCGGACTGCGGAAGGCCGTCGGCGGCCTCGCGGCCACGGTGGAGAACGCCGCCACGGAGCAGGTCGCGGCAGGCGTGGCGGCCGTCGCCGTCGAGACCGCCGCGCTGAAGATCGGCGGACTGCTCGCCGAACTCGGCCGCGCCATGAAGGACGCCCTGTCCGGCGTGCTCGAGGAGCCGGCCGCGGTCGCCCTGCTGAAGCTCGGCAGCACGCCGGGGACGGAGGTCACCGCTGCCTCGTACCGCAACGGCGCGTTCGACCCGCTCGCCGCCGGGCTGCCCGCCGCCCTAGGCGAACCGGGCGTGCTCGGCGCCGACGGCTCCGGGCTGGTGCTGCTCGCGGGGAAGGACGGCAAGCCGCTGGTCGGCGTGCCCGGGCTGACGGTCAAGGTGGACGAGCAGGGCAAGCCCGTCCTCGGCCCGGACGGGCAGCCGGTCATCCTCCGCGGCGACGGCACGCCGGTGGCCGACGCCACCGGGCTGCTGGTCGTCCCGGGGCCGGACGGCAAGCCGGTGGTCGGGGTGGCGGACCTGGCGGTCCGGCTGGACGAGCACGGGCAGCCCGTGCTCACCGACGAGGACGGCAAGGCGCTCCGCGGGGTGCCGCTCGCCGGGCTGACACCGGGGGCGGACGGGCCGGGGGTGGTCGGGCCGTCGGCGGTCGGGCCGGGTGGCGACAAGCCGCTCGCGGGTGCGGTGCCCGACGGGCCGACGGTGCCGACGGCGCCGGGCGCGGTGACGGTGGCCTCGGTCGCGGTGGCGGACCCGGGGGCGGTCGTCGGCAGGCCGGACGTGGCGAGCGCGGCGAGCGCTCCCGTGGGCGCGTCGGCGGGCGGTTCCGTGGTGGCCGGGGGCTCTCCGGGGCAGCACCGGGCGACGGGCGGTGGCGGCGGCGGTGACTGGGCACCGCCGGTACCGGCCGTTGCCGCGCCGGCCCGGCAGAGCGGCGGGTCGGCGGGCTGGTCGGACGGGGACTACCCGCTCCAGGCGCCCGCGGCTGCCTCGCACAGCGGCGGGAGCACGGGCGGGCCGGTGGCCGTACGGACGGACTCGGTGAGCGCGCCGGCCGCGCCCGCCATCGCGCCCGTCACCGCACCGTCCACCGGAGGACCCGCGTACGGCCCGGCGCCGGAGACCCCCTCGGCGGTCCGGCCGGTCGGGGTGCCCGGGCAGTTCGGGACCCCGGCGTACGGCGCGTACCAGGCGGCCGGTCCGGTCGCCACCGTCGGGCCGGGGCCGTTGGCGGGCACCGGCGGCGGACCCGCGAACGTGGCGGCCCCGTTCGGCAGCGGCGTCGGGGCGGGGGCGACCGGCAGTCCAGGCGGCCCCGGCGGCGTGGTGGGCGGTGGGCCGGCCGCTGGAGGGCCGCCGACCGGCGCGCCGGTGGCCCGGACCCCGGTCGGCGCGGCGCCGCACCCGGTCGTCGGACCGCCGCCGGTCCACACCGCGCCGCCTTCCCCGGCCGTGCCCCCGGTCGTCGGGACCACCCCGGTGATCGGCCGCCCCGAGGCGCACCCGGTGGAGGCCCGACGGCGGGAGAACGCGGCGGTCCCCGCCGACCCGACCCTCGCCTGGGGCGCGGTCCCGGTTGCGACCGCCCACGCGATGGCCCTCCAACTCGCCCTGCGCGCCCGGCGCGGAGCCCAGCCGGAGGATCCGGCGTTCCGGCCGCGCAGCATCGCCGACAGCCGTCCGTACGGCCTGCCGGGCGGGCTGGCACCGGTCGACCCGGAGCACCAGGCCGAACTCGAACGCCGCGCCCCCCGGGACGCGGACGGCCTGCCCGCCCGCCACCCCGACCCGGCCGCCGGCGGCTGGGCGGAGGCCGTCAACGACGGCGGCCACCGCGAACCGGGCCGGGCCAACAACAGCCTGGAGATCGCCCTCTCGGCGGTCGAGTGCTACACCGGCCGCCCCACCTGCGCGGCCCCGCGCATCCCCACCGAGGGCGACGCCGGCGAACGCGGGGGCCGCGACCGCGCCGAACGCGAACTCGGCGCCCCCTTCCGGGACCTGGGCGACGGCGCCCCGGCCTTCGACCGCCTCGCCGACGACCTCCGCCGCGCCGGCCACGGCTCGCAGGCGGTGCTCCTCACCCTCGACGCCTACGGCCGTCCGCACGCCTGGAACGCCGTCAACCACCAGGACGCCGTCACCTACCTCGACCACCAGCTCGCCCGCCAGGCCCCCACCCCCCTCCACCCCGCCACCCACGGCCTCTGGGCCATCGCCCTCACCCCCGAAGGCCGCCCCCTCCCCCTCACCCCCGCCGCCTGACCTGCGCCACTGACCCGCACCCCACACCCCGCGCAGGAAGTCGGCCCGCCCGACTTCCTGCGCAGCCGCACACGACACCCCTTCTGCGGAGAAATCTGTAGACCGGTCGCCATATTCGCCACACGGGAACCGGGGGTAGCCCGCGCGAGAAGTCGGCCCGGCCGACTTCCTGTGCGCTATCGAGCCGGCCAGGTCGAGGTCCACCAGGCACTGCATAGGAAGTCGGCGGAGTCGACTTCTCGTGCGCAGAGAGGCGAGGCCGGCGGCGATCTATGTAGTCCGACCGTCATATCCCTCGCGCGTGCATTGGACGGGCTCGCATGAGAAGTCGGCTGGGCCGACTTCCTATGCGCTTTCGGGCTGGCCGGGCCAGGGTGTACCTGGGGCCAGGTAGGCCGGCCGTCGTATTTGTCCGGGTTCTGCACAGGAAGTCGGCGGGGTCGACTTTTCGTGCGCGGGGGAGGTGTGGGGCGTCTCCCGGGGGTGCATGGAAGGTCGGGCTGATCGACTTCTCGTGCGCGGAGGGGTGGGGTCGGCGGCAGAGGGAGCTACGCCAGAAGTCGGCGGGGCCGACTTTTCGTGCAGGGGGTGTGGGCCAGTAAGGGCGTGCAGGCCGGTCGTCGCATACCTCGTGGGGGAGGCGCAGGAAGTCGGCCGGGCCGACTTCCTGCGCGGGGCGGGGAGTCGGTGGGGGCGTAGGGTCGCGGGTCGGGCAGGGTCGGGGTCGGGGAGGGCCGGATGATTTCGCGGGCGCAGGCGGTGGAGGCGGGACAGCGGTGGATCAACGGGGATCTGCCGCAGGGGGCCGGGGTGGTGCGGCGGGTGTGCACCCATGAGTTCGAGCTCGGCTGGGTGGTGTGGGCGGAGCCCGCCCGGGTGGTGGTCGACCCGCGGACGGGGGAGCGGCGGGCGCCCGAGGAGGTGGGGGCGGCCTGCGCCGTGGTGGACCGGGAGAGCGGGCGGTTCACGGTGTGGCCCTCGGTGCCGGTGGACGAAGTGGTGGGGCTGTACCGGGACTTCGTCGGCGCGGGCGGCTACGACCCGACGCTCCCGCCGGCGACCGGCCGGGGCGCCAGGGCCGAGCTGACCTACCGGGACGGCACCGGCGAGGAGCGGTCGCTGGCCCTGCGGTCCGCGGCGGGCCTGCCGCACCCGGCGCTGCGCGGCTGGTGGTGGCTGCGCGAGCAGGGCGTCGCCGCCGAGGACGTGCTGGCCGTCCGGACCGACCTGCGGCCGAGCGCCCTGCCCGGCGGCTACTGGTCGTACGCGCTGGCCGCCGAACTGCCGGACGTTCAGGTCGACTTCGAGCTTCCGTACGGCCCGCGCTTCGACCACCGGGCCGCCGCCGTACGGGCGCTGCCCGCGCCGCCGGACGGTCCGGCCCGCAACCGGGTGCCCTTCCCCCGCGCGGTGTGTGACGCATCCGGCGCTCCCGGCACATCCGGCGAGCCCGACGCCGCGCTCGCCGCCCGGCTCGCGGAGCGGTTCGGCCCGGCGGGTGTCCAGCGCTTCGAGCCGGCCGACGTCGCCCGCGCCGAACTGCCCGGGGACGCGGCCGCGCTGCTGCTAGCGGTGGGCGTCCCGGTGGCCGTGCCGGGGTTCTTCGCGCTGCACCACCCGGGCGCGGAGGCGATCGCTGACGGCACCCGCCAGGGCACCGTCCTGCCCCCGCTCGCCGCGCACCTGGCCGGACTCGGCCGCGGCACCCGGGTGGCCGAGCGGGAGCGCCTGGCGCTCGCCGGGCAGCTGGTGCTGGGGACGGACGGCTGGGCGCTGCTGGCCCTCGACCCGGTGGACGGCGCCGTCCGTGCGGTGGACCCGGACTACGCGACCGCCCGCCACTGCAACGCGGACCTGCGCGCCTTCGTCCGCTGCCTGGAGGTGTTCGCCGGCTGGTGGCCGGCTCTGCGCGGGCTCGACCCGGTGGCCGCGGGCGGGGCGGTGGACGCCCTGCAGCGCGCGCTGGCGGCCGTGGACGGCACGGTCTTCGCCGACCCGGAGAACTGGTGGGCCGTCATCGTCGAGCAGCTGTGGGACGGCCTCCTCTGACGGACGGCGGACCGCCGGAAGACCGGCCCGCCCACCGGCCCGCGGACCGGTTGCGGACCGGCGCGAATACCGTCGCACCCCCTCTCACCAGGGCCCGGATCGCGTAGCGTGGAGAGTTATGCGACTCGGTGTGCTCGACGTAGGTTCCAACACGGTCCACTTCCTCGTGGTGGACGCCCATCCGGGCGCTGCTCCGCTGCCCGCGTACTCGCACAAGGCCGAGCTGCGTCTGGCGGAGCTGCTGGACGAGGACGGTGCGATAAGCGAGGCCGGGGTCGAGCGGCTGGTCGGCCACGTCGCGTCCTCGCTGCGGGTCGCCGAGGACAAGGGCGTCGTCGACATCCTCCCGTTCGCGACCTCCGCCGTGCGCGAGGCCGCCAACGGTGAGGAGGTGCTGCGCCGGGTGGCCGCCGAGACCGGCGTCGAGCTGCGCGTGCTCTCCGGGCAGGACGAGGCCCGGCTCACCTTCCTGGCCGTCCGCCGCTGGTTCGGCTGGTCCTCGGGCCGGCTGCTCAACCTGGACATCGGCGGCGGTTCGCTGGAGATCGCCTGCGGCCTGGACGAGCAGCCGGACGTCGCCTGCTCGCTGCCGCTGGGCGCCGGCCGGCTGACCGCCCGCTGGCTGCCGGGGGACGTCGCCGACCCGGAGGGGCTGCGCGAGCTGAGACGCCACATCCGGGCCGAGCTCGCCACCGTGGTCGGCGAGATCACCCGGCTCGGCCCGGCCCGGCACGCGGTCGCCACCTCCAAGACCTTCAAGCAGCTGGCCCGGATGACCGGCGCCGCCCCCGCCGACGCCGGTCCGTACACCGACCGCCGGCTCACCCGCAGCGGGCTGGCCGCCTGGCTGCCCCGGCTGTCCGCGATGACCGTCGCCGAGCGCGCCCGGATCCCCGGAGTCTCCGAGGGCCGGGCCAAGCAGCTGCTGGCCGGCGCGCTGGTCGCCGATGCCGCGATGGACCTGTTCGGGCTGGAGGAGCTGGACGTCTGTCCGTGGGCGCTGCGCGAGGGCATCATCCTGCGCCGCCTGGACACCATGGACAGCCCGGCCGACCGCCGCCGCCCGGCGCTCACCCCGTAAGCCGGGCGCGCACCCCGGGGCGCGCACGCGGGCGGCCGCCCGGACAGTCGTCCGGACCCGTCCCGACCGACCGCCGACCGACCGCCCCGGGGCAACGTGCCGATGGTCACTGCGCCGGTCATCCCGCCCCGTTCGCCGCGTGCTCCGCATACGCTGTCTCCCGTGGTGCAACCAGCGGGCGAGGACGGAACGCAGGAGGACCGCACTCCCGGGAGCGGGCAGTCGCGGCCGGACGGCCCGCGCCGCAGGCTCGGCAAGGCGGTCACGGGCGCCACCGCCGCCCAGGCCGCCAAGCAGGCCTCGAAGGCGGTCAAGGCCGCCCAGCGCACCGCGAAGACCGCCGCGGCGAAGACGGCGAGAACGGCGAAGACGCCCACCACGAAGCAGTCCACCGCGAAGCAGCCCGCCCCGAAGACGAAGCAGCCCGCCGCCAAGGCCGCCCCGAAGGAGACCCGCACCGCCCGGGCCGCCGGCGCCGCCAAGGCCGCCGTCCAGTCCGTCCGCTCGGTCAAGGCCGCCAAGCGGGACGCCGCCCGCCCGCCGCTGCTGCGCACCACCGACCGGCTGGTGCTGCCCCGGCACCCGGCCCTGCACATCCCGGACACCAAGGTGGCGCTGTCCACCGCCTCGGTGTACCCGGCGAGCACCGCCGTCGCCTTCGAGCTGGCCGCCAAGCTCGGCTACGACGGGGTCGAGGTGATGGTCTGGAACGACCCGGTCAGCCAGGACATCGACGCCCTGCGCCGGCTCTCGGACGCCCACCGGCTGCCCATCCTGGCCGTGCACGCGCCCTGCCTGCTGATCACCCAGCGGGTGTGGAGCACCGACCCGTGGACCAAGCTGGTCCGGGCCCGGGCGGCGGCCGAGAAGCTCGGCGCGAGCACCGTGGTCGTCCACCCGCCGTTCCGCTGGCAGCGCCAGTACGCCCGGGAGTTCGTCGAAGGGATCCATCGGATGGCGGGCGAGACCGACGTCCGCTTCGCCGTCGAGAACATGTACCCGTGGCGCTACCGCGACCGCGAGATGCTCGCGTACGCCCCCGGCTGGGACGTCACCGACGAGGAGTACCGGCACTTCACCATCGACCTCTCGCACGCGGCCACCTCCCGGATCGACACCTTCGCCATGGTCGAGCGGATGGGCGACCGGCTCGCCCACGTCCACCTGGCCGACGGCAGCGGCTCCGGCAAGGACGAGCACCTGATCCCCGGCCGCGGCAAGCAGCCCTGCGCCGAGCTGCTGGAGCACCTCGCCCGGACCGGCTTCGACGGCCACGTGGTGCTGGAGGTCAACACCCGCCGCTCGGCCTCCCCCGCCGAACGCGAGGCCGACCTGGCCGAGGCCCTCGCTTTTACCCGCTTGCACCTGGCCACCCCCTCGCGCGTACGCTGAGCCGTCCGGTCCGCCCGGGCGTCAACTGCCGTACGAAGGGGGACGCATGACGGAGAGTCGGAACTACCGCGAGGCCGCCGCGAGCTTCGGCGGGGTCGCCGCCGAGTACGAGCAGGGCCGCCCCGGCTATCCCGACGAGCTGTTCGACGCGCTGGAGCGGCTCTGGGGTCGCGGCCTCGCCGGTGCCCGGGTCCTGGACGTCGGCGCCGGGACGGGCATCGCCACCCGGCTGCTGGCCGCGCGTGGCGCGGAGGTCGTCGCCGTCGAGCCCAGCCCCGGGATGGCCGCCCGGTTCCTGGCCTCCTCGCCGGGCCTGCCGCTGGTCCGGGGCACCGGTGACGACCTGCCCTTCCACGACGGGTCCGTCGACCTGGTCGCCTACGCCCAGGCCTTCCACTGGACGTACCCCGAGAAGTCCGTCCCCGAGGCGGTCCGGGTGCTGCGGCCCGGGGGCGCCGTCGCCGCCTGGTGGAACGTGTACGACGAGACCGTGCCGTGGATCCGGGCCAGGAGCGAGCGGATGGCCGCCGCCCTCCCCGGCCGCTTCCACGGCTACGGCGGGATCAGCGGCCACGTCGGGCACTTCGCCCCGGCCGGCCTCGTGGTCGAACGGACGGCACTGCGCTGGGAGCGGCGGGTCACCGTCGAGCACGTGCTCACCGACCTCACCTCCCGCTCCTACCTGGCCTCGCTCAGCCCCGAGGAGCGCGCGCCGGTGCTGGCCGCCGAACGGGAGGCCATGGTCGCCGCGTTCCCGGACGGCGTCGTGGTCGAGCCGTTCAGCCTGGACCTCACCGTGGCCGTCAAGCCCGGCTGACGCCCGGAGCCCGCACCGCCGTCCGCTGCCTGCCCGCACCGCCGTCCGCTCGCGTTGCTGCCCGCCCGCCCGCATCGTTGCCCGCCCGCCCGCGTCCCCGCCTGCCCGCATCGCGGACGGACCGTCCGCCGGCCGGACGGCGGGCGTAGGCTCGGTACCCACAGCGGCCCCCGAACCCTCCCAGCAGCGGGGTGCCCGCGAGAGCCCCGAAGGAGTGGAGCACAGTGCCCGAGCTGAGGTCCCGTACGGTCACCCACGGTCGCAACATGGCAGGCGCCCGGGCGCTTCTCCGGGCGGCCGGCGTAGCCCGCGAGGACTTCGGCAAGCCGATCATCGCGGTGGCCAACTCCTTCACCGAGTTCGTCCCCGGGCACACCCACCTCCAGCCGGTCGGCCGGATCGTCTCCGAGGCGATCAAGCAGGCGGGCGGCATCCCGCGCGAGTTCAACACCATCGCCGTGGACGACGGCATCGCGATGGGCCACGGCGGCATGCTCTACTCGCTGCCCTCGCGCGACCTGATCGCCGACTCGGTCGAGTACATGGTCAACGCGCACTGCGCCGACGCCCTGATCTGCATCTCCAACTGCGACAAGATCACCCCGGGCATGCTGATGGCCGCGCTGCGCCTGAACATCCCGACCGTCTTCGTCTCCGGCGGCCCGATGGAGGCCGGCAAGGCCACCCTGGTCGACGGCACCGTGCGCAAGCTCGACCTGGTCGACGCGATCTCCCAGGCGGTCAACGAGAACGTCTCCGACGAGGACATCGCGATCATCGAGGAGAACGCCTGTCCCACCTGCGGCTCGTGCTCCGGCATGTTCACCGCCAACTCGATGAACTGCCTGACCGAGGCGATCGGCCTCTCGCTGCCGGGCAACGGCTCGGTGCTCGCCACCCACACCGCCCGCCGGGCCCTGTACGAGCGGGCCGGGCAGAACGTCGTCGAGATCGCGAACCGCTACTACGGCGGTGACGACGCCTCGGTGCTGCCCCGGGCGATCGCCACCCGCGCCGCCTTCGAGAACGCCATGGCCCTGGACATCGCCATGGGCGGCTCGACCAACACCATCCTGCACCTGCTCGCCGCCGCCCAGGAGGCCGAGCTGGACTTCGACATGCGGGCCATCGACGCGATCTCCCGCAAGGTGCCCTGCCTGTCCAAGGTCGCGCCGAACGGCTCGTACTACATGGAGGACGTGCACCGGGCCGGCGGCATCCCGGCCATCCTCGGCGAGCTGTACCGGGCCGGGCTGCTCAACGAGGACGTCCACACCGTGCACGCCGACTCGCTCGCCGAGTGGCTCAAGACCTGGGACGTGCGCGGCGGTTCGCCGTCCGCCGAGGCCGTCGAGCTGTGGCACGCCGCCCCCGGCTGCGTCCGCTCCGCCGAGGCCTTCTCGCAGTCCGAGCGCTGGGAGTCGCTGGACACCGACTCGGCCAAGGGCTGCATCCGCAGCGCCGAGCACGCCTACTCGGTCGAGGGCGGTTTGGCCGTGCTGTACGGCAACCTCGCCGAGGACGGCTGCATCGTGAAGACCGCCGGCGTGGACGAGTCGATCTGGACCTTCAGCGGCCCGGCCGTCGTGGTCGAGTCCCAGGAGGACGCGGTCGAGGCGATCCTCGCCAAGCGGGTCAAGGAGGGCGACGTCGTCGTCATCCGCTACGAGGGCCCCAGGGGCGGCCCGGGCATGCAGGAGATGCTCTACCCGACCTCCTTCCTGAAGGGCCGGGGCCTGGGCAAGGCCTGCGCGCTGGTCACCGACGGCCGCTTCTCCGGCGGCACCTCGGGCCTGTCCATCGGCCACGCCTCCCCGGAGGCGGCCTCCGGCGGCACCATCGCGCTGGTCGAGGACGGCGACACCATCGCCATCGACATCCCCGGCCGCCGGATCTCCCTGGAGGTCCCGGACGAGGTGCTGGCCGAGCGCCGCCGCGTCCTGGAGGCCACGGGCGGCTACCGGCCGAAGAACCGCGAGCGCCAGGTCAGCCAGGCCCTGCGGGCCTACGCCGCGATGGCCACCTCCGCCGACAAGGGCGCCGTCCGCGACGTGTCCAAGCTCGGCTGAGCCCGAGGCGAACACCGGGCCCGCACGGAACCGGAACACCGGGCCCGTACGGAACGAGGAGGAGCCGTCCCACCGGCCGGGACGGCTCCTCCGCCGTGTGCGGCGGTCGGGTGATAATCGACGGCGTGAGCGAGCAGCCCCCCCCCCCCCCCCCCACTCCCGCCGGCGCCCCCGAGCCGGAGCCGATCCGCTTCTTCGGCACGTCCTGGCTCAACCGGGACAACGGCTACTGGCTGCGCCGGGTCGGCGTCTCGGCCGGTGCCCTGGCCGCGACCGCCGCCGCCGTGCTGGTGCTGCGCTTCGGCATCGAGGGCATCGCGCTCTCCGAGGACGGCACCTTCCTCAACGGGCTGCTGACCGCCGCCATCGCGGTCTGCTCGATGATGGCCGTACGGCGCACCTGGAAGGTGCTCACCGAGGGCCGGGACCAGCTGACCGGCTGGATGGCCGAGGACAAGTCGCTCGGCGCGGTCTGGCTGATCGGCGGGGCCGGCAGCCTGGCCGCCTACTTCGTCCGCAGCCTGGTCGAGGCTCCCGGCGAGGCGGTCCGGCGGGCCGCCCACGAGCGGGCCGTCGCCCAGTACGAGAAGCGCCAGGCGGGCCGCGGCCGCCGGCCCGACACCAAGGCGCCGGGCCGGGCCAAGCGCAAGCGCTGACGGCGGTCAGGTCCGGCTGGCGGAGCCGCAGTTCCCGGTGCCCGGCGGCACCCGGTCCCGGTCGTACGGGTCCGCGGTCGGCCCGGTCGGTACCGGGCCGGGCCGGGTGGACCGGTCGAACTCCGGGTGCAGGAAGCCGTCGTAGCGGCCGCAGGTGCTGTTGCCGAAGCTCTCCACGGTCTCGTCGATCGCGAGCTTCCCCGGATCGACCTGGTACTTGGCCGGGTCGTAGAAGTGGAAGGTGTCCACCTGCCGGACGATGGTCCGGACCGTCTCCGCGAGGTCCGCGGAGCCGTTCGCCGAGGCCGCCTGGTCGGCCGTCTTCGGGCCGGGGCGCAGCGCGTACACGTAGCTGACGTCGGCCCGCATCAGGACGCCGTTCTCCCCGTCGGCCGTGACGTCGATCCGGCCCCGCACCTTGACCACGTCGGTGACCGGGACGGCCTCCCGCGGGTCGAAGCGGGTGAACCAGGCGGTGGGGTCACTGGTCGCCGAGGGGTGGTCCAGCGACGCGGCCGCGGCCTCCCGGGTGCGGCCGTCGAGCATCGCCAGCGCGGCGTCCGGGCGGCCGCCGGACACCACCTTCGGGTCCAGGTGGGCCGCCGCCAGGTAGGCCCGCACCGACTGCAGCCGGGCGGCCACCTCGTCGGCACCGAACGCGCCGGTGGCCCGGGGGGTCTTCGGCAGTTCGATCCCGTCCGTGCCGGCGGCCCAGTCCTCGGCGGGGGAGCCGGCCCACGGGTGGTCGGGGGTCGGCTGCCGTCCGTCGCGCTCCGCCGCCGGGCTCGCGGAGACCGGGTGGTCGGAGGCGTAGCCGAAGTGGGTGGAGTACCAGAGCTTCAGCCCGTCGATGTTCAGTGCCACGAGCAGTACGGCGACGGTCAGCAGGACGTAGAGCGGCGTGCGCCACTCCAGGCGGCGGCGCGGACGCGGGTCGCCCCACGCGTCGACCGCCCGCGCCGGGCGAACGGGCTTGCGGACGGGCTTGCGGCGGAAGCGGTGCCCGCGCGCCGGGGGGCCGTCGTTGACCGAGCGGCGGCCGCCCGGATCGACCGGCGGGGTGTGCTTCCAGCGGGCGGACAGCATGCGGGTGCGCCCGCTCTGCTCCTTGACGGTGGCGCTGCGGACGAACTCCTCGTCCAGGACGAGGTCGGCGAACGGGTCCTTCCGGCCCGCCCCGGACGGGTCGGACCCGTTCGGCTCGTCGCCCCCGGCGGGGCGCGGTTCCGGTTCTTCGGCGATCGGCATCGCGCCAGTATGCCGACGGGGTCTGACGATCCGTCGATCGGGGGCACACCGTGTGGTGAACACCTGTGCGTCGTCCGCGGGACCGGTGCCGTTCGTCCGGAAGCGCGCCGGTGCGGGCGCCCGCTCAGTCCTTGCCGCGGGCCTGCTTGACCGAGCCGACCACCCCGGCGATCGCCAGCAGCAGGCCGGCCGGCAGCAGCGAGATGAAGAAGGCGCCGAACAGGCCTTCGTCGCCGAGGAACAGCTGGGCCAGCGTGTTCAGGACCAGCAGCCCGCCGGCGGCCGGGAGCGCCGACTGCCAGGGGTGCTCGTTCGCCCAGCGGCGCAGCCTCCGGTCGGTGGTGTCGCGCCGCAGCCGGCCGCCGACGGTGCCGACCAGGAAGAAGAAGAACAGGCCCCAGCCGGCCGGTGAGGCCAGCATGCTCAGCGACCAGTCCCCGGTGATCGCATCGATCCCCAGGGCCGTCGCCCCCACCACCGCACCGACCCCCGCGGCGGTCCGCCACGGGCCCACGGTCGCCGAGGCGACGGCGAGTTGCCGGTTCTCACGTCGGGACATTTCGTCGTGTGCCATGGCTCCACGGTGCGCCCGCGGGAGCCGGGAGGCCATAGGGGAAACCCCCGAGATTTCTCCCTAGGGGCCTGTCCTCCGGCAGGCGGCCGGGTGGGCAGCGACCACGGAGCGGACGGTCCCCGCGCGGGCGGCGACCACGGAGCGGACGATCCCCGCGCGGGCCGCCGGGCGGTGCGAGGATGGCGGCAGTACCGAGGCAAGGAGCGGGAGCGGACCATGGGCAGCAGCGGAGCACACGGACAGAAGATCGCCTTCCTGGGCACCGGCAAGATCGGCGAGGCCCTGCTCTCCGGTCTGCTGCGGGCCGGCAAGGACCCGGCCGACGTCCTGGTGACCGCCCGCCGTCCCGAGCGAGCGGCCGAACTCGCCGACCGCTACGGCGTGGTGGCCGTCTCCAACGCCGAGGCCGCCAAGCTCGCCGACACCCTGATCCTCGCGGTCAAGCCGCAGGACATGGGCGCCCTGCTGGAGGAGCTGGCCCCGCACGTCGGCGCGGACCGGCTGGTGATCTCGGCCGCGGCCGGCGTTCCCACCGCCTGGTTCGAGGAGCGGCTCGCGGCGGGCACCCCGGTGGTCCGGGTGATGCCCAACACCCCGGTCCTGGTGGACGAGGGGATGAGCGTCATCTCGGCGGGCTCGCACGCGGGCGAGGAGCACCTGGCGCGGGCCGAGGAGATCTTCAGCTCGGTCGGCAAGGCGCTGCGGCTGCCCGAGTCCCAGCAGGACGCGGCCACCGCGCTGTCCGGCTCCGGGCCGGCCTACTTCTACTTCCTGGTGGAGGCGATGACCGACGCCGGCATCCTGCTCGGGCTGCCCCGGCAGGTGGCGCACGACCTGATCGTGCAGTCCGCGATCGGCGCCTCGGTGATGCTGCGGGACTCCGGCGAGCACCCGGTGAAGCTGCGCGAGGCGGTCACCTCCCCGGCCGGCACGACCATCGCGGCGATCCGCGAGCTGGAGAACCACGGGGTGCGGGCCGCCCTGCTCGGCGCCCTGGAGGCGGCCCGGGACCGCTCCCGGGAGCTGGCCTCGGGCGGGAAATGACCGCTGCGCGACCCCTCCCGTAATCGCGGCGCACCCCCTACGCTCTCGCCAACATCGTCCTACCGGCCGGTAGCGCGGTTCGTGTGGAGTCCGCCTGGAGGTCCGCTTGAGTGCCGCCCCGCCCGTGGTCCCGCCCGTTCCGCCCGCCGCGTCGCCGTCCCCGGTGGCGCCCGGTCTGCGCACCGGGCGGGCCGCGCTCGCCGCCGCCTTCCTGCTCCAGGGCGTCACCTTCGCCCTGCTGGTCACCTGCATCCCGGAGATCCAGCACCGGTACGGGCTGAGCGACGGGCTGCTGCCGGTCTTCCTGGCCGCGGTGCCGGTGCTGGCCGGGGCCGGGTCGATCGCCTCCGAGCGGCTGGTGAAGCGCACCGGCGCGCGGGCCGTGCTGCGGGTGGTCCAGCCCGCCGTCTGCCTGAGCCTGGCGGCCGCCGGACTGGGCGGGGCACTGTGGCAACTCGCCCTGGCGCTGGGCGCGTTCGGGCTGCTGGTGGGCGCGCTGGACGCCAGTATGAACATGCTCGGGGTGGGGCTCCAGCACCGCTACGGCCGCTCGATCATGATCGGTTTCCACGCCGCGTTCAGCCTCGGCGGCATCCTCGGCGCGGCCCTCGCGGGCCTCGGCTCGCACTACGACCTCGGGCTGCCGCTGCTGTTCGGCACGGCCGCCGCCGTGATCGCCCCGCTCGCCCTGCTGGCCGGCGCCTTCTTCGCCGGTCCGGCCGAACTCGGCGACGCCGTCCGGGAGGCCGCAGAGGCCGCCGCCCGGTCCGTCCCCTGGCGTCCGCTGCTGCCGCTCTGCCTGGCGATGGCCTTCGCGTACATCGCGGACTCCTCGGTCTCCAACTACAGCGTCAAGTACCTCACCGACGGGCTGGGCAGCCGGGAGGACCTCGCCAAGCTCTCCTACCTGGGCTACATGGTCGCGATGCTGCTCGGCCGGGCCCTGGGCGACCGCGCGGTGCAGCGCTTCGGCGCCGTCCCGGTGGTCCGCGTCGGTGCCGCGCTGGCCGCGCTCGGCTTCGGCCTCGCCGCGGTCGCGCCCGCCGCCTGGGCGGGCATCGCCGGCTTCACCGTGCTGGGCTTCGGCATCTGCGCGATCATCCCGCAGGTGTTCGCGGCCGGCGGCCGGCTCTTCCCGGCCGACTCGGACGCCGCGGTGGCCCGGCTCAACCTCTTCAACTACGTGGGCTTCCTGGTCGGTTCGCCGCTGGTCGGGGCGATCGCGGACGCGAGCTCGTACCGCTGGGCGCTGCTCGCCCCGATGCTGCTGGTGCTCGCCGTCCTGCCGCTGGCCGACCGCTTCGCGCCGGCGCCGGCGCAGGCGCAGGCGGTGGCCCCCGCCGCCGGGTGACGGTCCCGGCCCCCGCCGCCGGGTGACGGCGGGGGCGGTCGGAGGGGCGGGGGTCAGCTGATCACGGTCTGCAGGCCGGGCATGCCGTCGAGGAAGGGGCCGCTCCTGGTCTTGACGACCGGGTAGCCGTACTCGGCGTAGACGTACGGGGCCCAGTTCAGTGTGTACGACCCGGTCCAGGGCGGTGTGGAGGTGATCTTGACGGTGGCCGTGACGGTGCGGGTGGCGCCCGGCGCGATCGGCACCGTGGGATGGAAGTTGACGGAGTTGCCGCCGAACACGCAGTCCACCTGGTCCCCGCCGCAGCCGGTGAAGGTGAACGCGCCGGTCAGCTGGTTGGAGGGGAAGCTCGGCCCGATCCACTCGTACGCGAAGGTGATGGGGGCGGATTCGGTGTTGGTGAGGGAGAGGGTCAGGGTCAGTTCATCGCCCGGTGCCGCCGTCTTCTTGTCGACGGAGGCCGAGACGCCGGTGATCACGCCGTCGTCGCGGGTGGTGGCGGAGGCCGGCTGGGCGGCGAAGATCAGGCCAAGTCCCAGTACCGTGGCGAGAATTACCCCGACGCGTTGCACGCTGAATGGCTTCATGGCGGATGAGAATAGGGAGTTGTGAAGGCCGCGTCTGCGGCTCCTTCACGCCATCTTCAACCGTTGCCGGAAAGCCCTTGCCCCCGCCGTCGGGTGACGGCGGGGGCGTTCGACGGGACGGGGGTCAGCTGATCACGGTCTGGAGCGAGGGCACCCCGAAGGTCCAGGTCTGGTCCTTGGCGGTGCCGGTGGTGCCCACCTGGCCGAACTCGTAGTAGACGTACGGCGCCCAGTTCAGCGTGTACGGGGCGGTGCCCCACGCCGGGGTGTCGGTGATCTTGACGGTGAGCGTGACGCTCTTCGTCGCGCCAGGTGCGATCGGCGCGTTGAAGTGGAAGTTGGCGCTGTTCCCGGTGAACGCGCAGTCGGAGGTGTCACCGGTGCAGCCGGTGATGGTGAACGCTCCGGCCTGCGTGTTGGCCGGCCAGGTCGGCTGGACGGCCTCGTAGGCGAAGTAGATGGGACTGTTCTCACTGTTGGTGAGCGACAGCGTCAGGGTCAGCTGGTCTCCCGCCTTCGCCGTCGACTTGTCGACCGCGAAGGTGGTGCCGCTGACCGCGGCGGAGGCCGGCTGGGCGGCAAAGAACACGCCAAAACCCAGTATTGCAGCGAGAATTACCCCAAGGCGTTGCACGCTGAATGGCTTCATGGCGGAGAGGATATGGAGTCGCAAAGCTTTTGTCTGCACCGCCTCAACACCCGCCTCCACAGTCGCCCCACAACTTCCGTAGTTTCATCGCGCACCTGCCGCCCGGCCGTCCCCACGAGCGCCGCCCCGGCGCGCCCTGACGGCGGCCCGGCCACCGCCACCCGCTACGGTGGAGGCCATGCCCGAAGCCGAGCGTGACACCCCCTGCGGCCTGCACCTCTTCTGGGACGAGGCCGTCACCGCCTACGACTTCGGCCCCGGCCACCCGATGGACCCGACCCGGCTGGCCCTCACCATGCGTCTGGTCGAGGCCCTCGGACTGGACACCGGCCCCGGGGTGACCGTCCGCTCCGCTCCGCCCGCCGGCGACTCCACCCTCCGGCTGGTGCACACCCGGGAGTACGTCGAGGCGGTCCGGAACGCCGCCGCCCACCCCGACCGCTCCGACCCGCTGCACGGACTCGGCACCGACGACAACTGGTCCTTCCCGGCGATCCACTCGGCCTCCGCGCTGATCGCCGGCCAGTCGGTGGCCGCCGCCGAGGCGGTCTGGCGCGGCGAGACCCCGCACGCCGTCAACTTCGCCGGCGGACTGCACCACGCGATGCCCGGCAAGGCCTCCGGCTTCTGCGTCTACAACGACCCGGCGCTGGCCATCGCCCGGCTGCTCGAACTCGGCGCCGAGCGGGTCGCCTACGTCGACGTGGACGTCCACCACGGCGACGGCGTCCAGGCGGCCTTCTGGAACGACCCCCGGGTGCTCACCGTCTCGCTGCACGAGCACCCCGCCACGCTCTTCCCGCAGAGCGGCTGGTCGATCGAGACCGGCGGCGAGGACGCCCCCGGCTCCGCCGCCAACCTGCCGCTGCCCGCGGGCACCGGCGACGCGGGCTGGCTGCGCGCCTTCCACGCCCTGGTGCCCGAACTGCTCGACGCCTTCCGGCCGCAGGTCCTGGTCACCCAGCACGGCGCCGACACCCACCTGGAGGACCCGCTCGCCCACCTCGCCGTCACCGTGGACGCCCAGCGGCTGATCGCCGAGGCGCTGCACGACCTCGCCCACCAGCACGCCGGCGGCCGCTGGGTGGCCACCGGCGGGGGCGGCTACGCGGTGGTGGACGTCGTCCCGCGCACCTGGACCCACCTGGTCGCCACCGCCGCCGCCCGGCCCGTCGACCCGGCCACCGAGACCCCCGAGTCCTGGCGCGCCGAGGTCTACCGCCGCACCCGCCGCCCGGCCCCGCTGCGGATGACCGACGGCGCCCGCCCGGCCTGGCGCGACTTCGACTCGGGTTACGATCCGGCCGACCGACTCGATCAGGCCATCCTCGCCACCCGCCGCGCGGTGTTCCCCCACCACGGACTGCTGGCCTGAACCCGCCGTCCCGGAAGTGCCCAGCCCGGGAGGTGCGTACGCCGGGCGGTGCCATCCGCAGAGCGGCGACGTACTGCAACCGTCCTATCTCCCACCGTACGAGGACTGCACTTCCCCTCTTCCCACTGGTACCACCCATAACTACTCTGGGGATACACGTGTGCCGGTGGAGTCACCGGAGGGGAAGCCGGTGCCTTGCACACGGGTAAGGGTCGGGTGATGGTCATGAGTTCCGTCGAGCGCCCCCTTCAGGAAGTCGTCTTCCTGACCGTGGCGGAGGTCGCCGCGGTCATGCGGGTGTCCAAGATGACGGTGTACCGGCTGGTGCACAGCGGAGAGCTGCCGGCCATCCGGGTCGGACGGTCCTTCCGGGTGCCCCAGCAGGCGGTGCACGAGTACCTCAAGGAGTCCTACGTGCGGCTCGAGAGCGCGTAGCGGCGGCGCGCGGGTGCGGGTCCACGACCGTTGGACCCGCCCCCGTTCGCCGTGGATTTCCCGCGAGTTTCCCGGTCCCGGGGAACACGATTACGGCCTTCGCACCATCGACGGTAGGCTAGGCCCTCACGTCAGTCGTATGGACTCCGTCTCTCACGGGCGAGAGTCTCAGTGAGCGAGGGTTGTTCCGTGGGCTCTGTCATCAAGAAGCGTCGCAAGCGTATGGCCAAGAAGAAGCACCGCAAGCTTCTCAAGCGCACTCGCGTTCAGCGTCGTAACAAGAAGTAAGCGGCCCCGGCCGCGCCTAGCGCGCCCAGCGCTTCCACCGCCCGTCCAGGCCCGTCGTGGCCTGGGCGGGCGGTGTCGTTTCACGGCCCCGCGGGGCGGCGCGGTACGGTGCACGCAGGCCGCTCGGGCCGAGGGAACGGGGGTGCAGCACCGTGGGCGTGGTCGTGCTCGTCACCGGCGTGGCGCGCCGGCTCGGTGCCCGCTTCGCCGCCGAGGTCCGCCGCCGGCCGGGCGTCGACCTGGTGGTCGGCGTGGACGTGCAGCCGCCCCGGCTGCCGCCCGAGGAGCCGTCCGGCCCGGCCGCCCCGTACCGCTTCCACCAGCTCGACCTGCGCCGTCCGGCGCTCTCCCGGGTGCTCGCCGAGCACCGGGTGGACACCGTGGTGCACCTCAGCGTCAGCGCCACCGGCCTGGGCTCCACCAACCGCTCCGCGGTGAAGGAGTCCAACGTGATCGGCACCATGCAGCTGCTCGGCGCCTGCCAGAAGGCCCCCGGGGTGCGCCGGCTGGTGGTGAAGTCCACCACCGGCGTCTACGGCTCCGCGCCCCGCGACCCGGCGGTGTTCAGCGAGCGGATGCAGCCCAAGGACCCGCCCGGCGGCGGCTTCGCCAAGGACGCGGCGGAGGTCGAGGGCTACGTCCGCGGCTTCGCCCGGCGCCGCCCGGACGTCGCGGTGACGGTGCTGCGCTTCGCCAACATCGTCGGCCCGAACGCGGACACCCCGCTCAGCGAGTACTTCGCGCTGCCCGTGCTGCCGACCGTGCTCGGCTACGACCCGCGGCTGCAGTTCGTGCACGAGGACGACGCCGTCGCGGTGCTCTGCCGGGCCGCCGACGAGCCCGAGCCGGGCACCGTCAACACCGGGACCTTCAACGTGGCGGGGGAGGGCGTCCTGCTGCTCTCCCAGTGCGCCCGCCGGCTCGGCCGGCCCACCCTGCCGCTGCTGCTGCCCGCGGTCAGCTGGATGGCCGTGCTGGCCCGGCAGACCCGGCTGGTGGACGTCTCGCCCGAGCAGCTGCGGCTGCTCACCCACGGCCGGGTGGTGGACACCGCGCGGCTGCGCGACACCTTCGGCTACCGTCCGGCGTTCAGTACTCCGGAGGCCTTCGCCGACTTCGCCGCCGCCGGAGGGCCGGGCCTGCTGCCGCCCGAGCGGCTGGCCGCCGTCACCGACCGGCTGACCGCCCTGCTCGGCCCGGAAGCCGCCGGGCCCGCCGGGCCGGGCGCCGGTCCGGACGCCGTACCGAACCGCCCCCGCCGACCGAGGAGCTGAACCCGCGATGAGTGCCGCAGCCGAGAACGCGCCGGGCGAGGCCAAGGTCATCCCGATCGAGACGGCCCCCAGCTGGACGTCGCCCGAGGGGCCGAATCCGGCCGACCGGCTCGCCGAGGCCGTCGGCGGGGCGCTGGCCGGCCCGCTCGGCCCGGTCGCCACCCGGCTGTTCGGCAAGGGCTGGGAGGGCCGCGCCGCCGAGCGGCTGGCCTTCCTGCGCCGCCGGGTGACCGGCGACTACGAGGTGGACGAGTTCGGCTTCGACCGGGAGCTCACCGAGGAGGTGCTGCTCTCGCTGCTGCGCCCGCTGGCGGAGAAGTACTTCCGGATCGACGTCCAGGGCGCGGAGCACATCCCGGCCGAGGGCGGCGCGCTGATCGTCGCCAACCACTCCGGGACGATCCCGCTCGACGCCCTGATGACCCAGGTGGCCGTCCACGACCACCACCCCGCCCGGCGGCACCTGCGGATGCTCGCCGCGGACCTGGTCTTCGTGCTGCCCGGCGTCAACGAGCTGGCCCGCAAGGCCGGCCACACCCTGGCCTGCAACGAGGACGCCCAGGCCCTGCTGGAGCGCGGCGAGCTGGTCGGGGTCTGGCCGGAGGGCTTCAAGGGCATCGGCAAGCCGTTCTCCGAGCGCTACAAGCTCCAGCGGTTCGGCCGCGGCGGCTTCGTCTCCTCGGCGCTGCGGGCGCGGGTGCCGATCGTGCCCTGCTCGATCGTCGGGGCGGAGGAGACCTACCCGATGATCGGCAACGTGAAGACGCTGGCCCGGCTGCTGGGCCTGCCGTACGTGCCGATCACCCCGACCTTCCCGTGGCTGGGCCCGCTCGGGGCGCTGCCGCTGCCGACCAAGTGGACGATCCGCTTCGGCGAGCCGATCGCCACCGACACCTACCCGGTGGAGGCGGCGGACGACCCGATGCTGGTCTTCGACCTGGCCGACGAGGTGCGCGAGACCATCCAGCACACCCTCTACGAGCTGCTGGTGCAGCGGCGTTCGGTGTTCTTCTAGGAGAACCCGAGGGATCCCGGGGTTCCCCGGGGACGGCGAGGGCCCGGCGGATATCGCACTCCGCCGGGCCCCCACCGCCCTGCTGTCAGCCGCCCAGGATGCGCAGCCCGGGCAGCAGGTCCGGAAGCAGCGGGGGAACCTCGACGCCCTGCGGCTGGGCCGCGTTCGGGGCGCTGGGCGAGGCCTGCTGCGGTCCCTGCGCCGGGGCCGCGTCGGCGCTCGGCGAGGGCTTGGTGCCGGTGAGCCCGCTGGTGAGACCGCCGACCAGGCCGTTGACGGCGTCCGGGGCGCTGCTGGGCAGGGTGTCCGGCAGGACGCCGCCCTTGCCGCCGTTGCCGGAGGCACCGGCGCCGGGGTAGGCCGGGGCGTGCTCGGTGGCGCCGGGGCGGTTGCCGGCGGCGCCGGAGCCCGGGGCCTGGTCGGTGCCGGCCGAGGTGCCGGAGCCGGCCGCCGGGGAGCCGGCCGGGGAACCACCGGTCGAGTGGGACGAACCGTCGCCCGCTCCGTCGCCGGCCGCGCCACCGCTCTGAGCGGGGGGCAGGACCAGGCGCAGGGGCGCGACGTCCTCGCTTATGTCGTCGAAGAGCCGGTTCACCAGGTCGGCCTGCTGGGTGAGCTGGACGGGCAGCCGGCCCTGCAGCTCGCTCCACCGGCCGTCCTCGTCGTGGGCGAAGCCCGCCAGGGCCCGCATCGGGTCGAGCGAGCCGTTGCTGCGGTAGACCGAGCGCAGCAGCTCGCGGCCCTTGAGGGCGTCGGCGTGCATGTCGTCCAGGGCGCGGCGGACCTGTTCGACGGTGGCCGGGCTGAGCGCGCCGGCCTGGTCGGTGCGGCCGACCAGGGTCTTGGCCTCGCCGAGCCGGGTGGCCGCGTTGTCGAGCAGCATCTCGCCGCGTTCGGAGTCGGAGCCCGCGAAGTCGAGCCGGAGACCTTCCAAGCCGCGTTTGAGGCCGTACAGGCTGTCCCCGGGGAGGGCGTTGGAGCTGGCCGCGGCGACGCCGGCCAGGCTGCCGACGGCGAGCCCGGCGACCAGCCCGCCGATCGCGAACCGGCGGCTCCAGCGGCCGCGCGGCGCCGTCCGGATCGCCCGGTGGCGGCGCTGGCGGGGCACCGGGGTGCCCGTCCCGCCGGCGAAGGCCTGCTCGAACGCGGCCATCAGCTGGGCGCGTTGGACCGTATGGACCTCCCGGTCCAGCACCGGCCCGGGCAGTGCCCCCAGTGCGTCGGCCAGTCCGACCAGCCCGGCCATCGCGGCCGAACCCGCGCCGGTGGCAGCGGTGTTGTCCGATTCGGCGTTGGCCGCAGCGCGTTGCTCCGCCTGGTGGGCCTCCAGCGCCTCGGCGAAGGCCTTCGCCCGCCGGTGCTCAAGCACGTTTGCCGTCACGGGCCACACCTCCCTTCGTCGTTGTCGACAGCCCGGCCCGCCGGACGGTTGCCCCGGCTGGCCAAAGCCACTCCATCGGGTGATAGGCCGCAATTCGACTTGACCGTACGCCTGGTGGGGGCTTGCACGTTGGCCAACGAGCGGTGCGGGCGGTCGGTTACGCACGGCAGATCATCGGACCTACCGTTCACCCTGACGTGTCGGCCGGGCGCGAACGATGACGGCCGGCCGGACCGTACGGTGCCGGACCGCACGGAGCCGGTGCCGTCCTCGGCGCGGTTCATCGCGCGTCGGGCGGGAGCAGCCGGGCCAGGGTGCGGACGGCGCGGTACTGGAGGGTCTTGATGGCGCCCTCGTTCTTGCCCATGATCCGGGCCGTCTCGGCCACCGACAGCCCCTGCAGGAAGCGCAGGGTGACGCACTCCTGCTGCTGCGGGTTGAGCCGGCGCACCGCGTCCAGCAGGGCGGCGTTGGAGAGCGACTCCAGCACCGACTCCTCGGGGCTGCGCTCGCACTCGTTGGAGTCGAGCATCTCGCCGGTGGTGACCTCCAGCCGGAAGCGGCTG
The DNA here is from genome assembly GCF_042789775.1 of Kitasatospora sp. NPDC056800. Taxonomy (NCBI): domain Bacteria; kingdom Bacillati; phylum Actinomycetota; class Actinomycetes; order Kitasatosporales; family Streptomycetaceae; genus Kitasatospora; species Kitasatospora sp. NPDC056800. The sequence continues at coordinate 51,361 of NZ_JBHUAL010000025.1, forward strand.
GACTTGAAGTGGTCGGCGACCAGGTTGCGGGCGATGGTGACCAGCCAGGCGCCGAAGTCCCGGCCCTGCCAGGTGAAGGTGCCGATCCGGCGCAGGGCGCGCAGGAAGGTCTCGCTGGTGAGGTCCTCGGCGGTGGCCCGGCTGCCGACCCGGTAGTAGATGTAGCGGTAGACGGTGTCCGCGTAGTGGTCGTAGAGCCGGCCGAAGGCCTCGCTCTCGCCGGCCTGGGCCCGTTCGACCAGCTCCATGACCGGGTTGTGCTCGGTCTCGTAGCCGGGGCTGGGCGCGGTCCGGGCGCGGCCCCGGCCGGTGCTGCCGGTGCGGCCGCGCGAGCCGGTGCCGGTCGAGCCGGCGGCGGTGGTGCGCAGTGCCAGGCCGGGCGGCTGCGGCTGCGGCTGGACGAACGGTCCGCCGGCGAGCGCGAGTTGGGGCGTGGCGGCGAACTGGCTGCGGAGCAGGGTGCGCAACAGGGTCAGGCCCGTGGAGATCTGCCGCTCGGCGGTCGGCCGGTCGCGGAGGCCGGTGCGGGGACGCAGGGGCGCGGACGACGGGCGGGAGGGTGCAGGCGCGTCGTTCCGGACGGGTGGGTACACGGGACTCCCAGAGGCAGAACTGTGGACGGATCACCTCCGCCTGCGCGGAGAGCACTCCCCGAAGCGTCCGTTCGAGCGGGACGCGTGGTGACGTGCATCCAGGAGAGAATAACGCTTTGTGCAATGACAGCTACACCGTGTGGTCGAAGTGGTCGTTTGGGATCCATTTGTTGCGCATGTTCGGCTGACATTGACCGGAGCTGTCATCGTTCATCCGGCTTAACGTGATCGAACGGGCGCTCAGGGTGACCAATTTGGCGGCCTGGGGGGCGGTTTCCCAGCCTTGGGGCTCGGCAACCCCTGACTTTCCCGGCCTGGCGAACGATCAGAACCGGTCACCGGGCGACAGGTTCGAGCAGGTGACGCGGACTGCCGTGTGACGGCGGGGAGTTCGCCCGTAAGAGGGGCCAGGTCAGAGGCCTTGTTGACGACCGCTCACCCGCCGGGGCGAGCCCGACCGGGCGGCCTCCGAACGGCCCCGGAGAGCCCCGGAGCGCCTCGGAGAGTCTCCGGAAAGCTTCCGGAAAGCCTCCGGCGGCCCGGACGGCCGTCCGGCACGAGGTTCGGGGCCGGGGTTCCGGGCCGGGGTTCGGGCGGGTGGTTCAGGCCCGGTGGCGGCGCCGGTTCAGCGCCACCCCGGCCGCCGTCGCGCCGGCCAGCACCCCGAGCGCGGCCGCCGCCGGCAGCCCCACCCGGGCCGCCTTGCGCCCGGTCCGGAAGTCCCGCACCCGCCAGCCCTGGGCCCGGGCGTGGCGCCGCAGCGCGCCGTCCGGGTTCACCACGTACGGGTGGCCGACCAGCGAGAGCATCGGGATGTCGTTGGCCGAGTCGCTGTAGGCGGCGCAGCGGTCGAGGTCGAGGCGCTCGCGCCGGGCCAGGGCCCGGACGGCGGCGGCCTTGGCCGGGCCGTGCAGCAGGTCGCCGACCAGTCGGCCGGTGTAGCGGCCGTCCCTGGCCTCGGCGACGGTGCCCAGCGCGCCGGTCATGCCGAGCCGTCGGGCGATGATCCGGGCCACCTCCAGCGGGGCGGCGGTGACCAGCCAGACCCGCTGGCCGGCGTCCAGGTGCATCTGGACCAGGGCGCGGGTGCCCGGCCAGATCTTGTCCGCCACGACCTCCTCGAAGATCTCCTCGCAGATCGCCTCCAGGTCGGCGGTGGGCTTGCCGGCCACGATGCCGAGGGCGGACTGCTTGGCGTCCGAGATGTGGTCCGGGTCCTCGGTGCCGTGCAGCCGGAACCAGGCCTGCTGCCAGGCGAAGCGGGCGATGTCGCGGCGGGTGAGGAAGCCGCGGCGGTAGAGGCCGACGCCGAGGTAGAAGATCGCGGCGCCGCGCAGGATGGTGTTGTCGCAGTCGAAGAAGGCGGCGGCGCGGGGGTCGTCCGGGTCCGGGGTGTGGTTCTCGGCGGGGGCCTTGGGGGTCCGTCCGGGCTTGGCCGCGGCCGGTGCGTCCGGCCCGGCGGCGTCCCGGGGCCCGGCGTCGGGTGCCGGCTCGGCCCGCAGCGCGGCCTCGGCCGCCTCGGCCGCGGCTTCGCCGGCCAGGGCGCTCCGCTCGCTGCTGGAACGCCTTGCCTGGGTGAGCCTTCTGAGCACGGCCATGTCATCGAGGATAGCCAGCCGGGCGCCCGGCGGCCGTGACGCAGCCGTGCCCGCGGGGTGAACAGCTCCACCGGGCGCGGGCCCCGGGGGCGGGTGGGCGCCATGGCGGAGAATGGGGTGGTGAGCCCACTGCTGCGACGTAAGAGCCCCGAGCCCGCGGGCCGGACCGTGACCCTGGTCGGCAAGCCCGGCTGCCACCTGTGCGACGAGGCCCGCGAGGTGATCCTCCGGGTGACGGTGGAGTTGGGCGCGTCCTTCGAGGAGCGGGACATCACCCGGGACGAGGAGCTGTACCGCCGTTACTGGGAGCAGATTCCGGTCACCCTGATCGACGGTCGCCAGCACGACTTCTGGCGGGTCGACGAGCGCCGGCTGCGCACCGCCCTCGGCGGCTGAGTGCGCGGCCGGGCGCGGCCGGGCGGCGGCTGAGCGGGGTCTGACCGCGCGTTCGTCCGCGCACCGGCCCCCCGCCGATCGGCGGGGGCGGTTCGCCGAATCGTTGCCAAAGACACTCCGTTCCGGCTTGGGACGGGGCGGGTTGGTCGGCTTACGATCGAACGCGTTTGCGCCCGTGGGGGGCTGAGCACACGAGGAGTGCGCCATGCTTCCCGGTCCTGTCCCTGGGGCCCCCGGAGCCCCGGAGTTCCGGACGGCCCCCCGGGGCTTCGCCGTGGTGGACGTGGAGGCGACCGGCCGCAGCCCGTGGCGGCACCGGGTGGTCGAGGTCGCGGTGGTGCTGCTCGACGAGCGGCTCCGCGCCGAGGGGGAGTTCGCCACCCTGCTGGACCCGCTGGGCCCGGTCGGCCCGACCCATGTGCACCGGATACGCCAGTGCGACGTCGAGGGCGCCCCGCGCTTCCGCGAGATCGCCCCGTGGCTGCTGGAGCTGCTGGCCGGCCGGGTGCTGGTCGGTCACCACGTCAGCTGCGACCACGCGTTCCTGGATCGCGAGTTCGCCCGGATCGGGGTGCCGCTGCCGCCCGTCCCGCTGCTGTGCACGATGCGGTTGGCCCGCGCCCACCTGCCGGAGGCCCGGAGCCACGGCCTGGCGGCCTGCGTGGAGGCGGCGGACCTCGGCTGGTACCCGGCGCACACCGCGTTGGGCGACGCCCGGGTGACCGCCGAGCTGCTGCGGTACTGCCTGGACGCCCCGTCCTGTCCGTCGGACGACTGGACCGGCCCGCTGCGGGAGGCCGCCCGGCTGCCCTGGCCCCGGCTCGGCCGGGCCCGTTCCCGCCCGTCCGGCGCCGCCGTCCCGCTGCTGCGCCGGGAGGCGTCGTACGGCCCGTGGCTGCCCGATTCCCAGGCCCCGGAGGTCGTGCTGACCCAGGCCGGTGCTATGCGTTCGATGGCGTGATGCGCATCACTGTGCGGGGACAAAACGGACACCATCTTTGTGCACACGTTCACAAACACATAGCCTGGCTGCCTAAGCCCAGCTTCACCCACAGGAGCACCGTGGCAATCGGCCGATCACCACAGAGCAGTTCGCAGACGCCCGACCAGGGCGCCGCGCGCCGACCCTCGCGTGCCCGGGGCATCCCGGAGGCGACGGTCGCCCGCCTGCCCCTCTATCTGCGGGCCCTCACCGCGCTCTCCGAGCGCTCGGTGCCGACCGTCTCCTCCGAGGAGCTGGCCGCCGCCGCCGGCGTGAACTCGGCCAAGCTGCGCAAGGACTTCTCCTACCTCGGCTCCTACGGCACCCGAGGCGTCGGCTACGACGTCGAGTACCTCGTCTACCAGATCTCCCGCGAGCTCGGCCTGACCCAGGACTGGCCGGTCGTCATCGTCGGCATCGGGAACCTCGGCCACGCGCTCGCCAACTACGGCGGGTTCGCCTCCCGCGGCTTCCGGGTGGCCGCCCTGTTGGACGCCGATCCCCACGTGGTCGGTTCCACCGCGGCCGGACTGCCGGTGCGGCACATGGACGAGCTGGAGTCGATCGTCGAGAGCCAGCACGTCTCCATCGGCGTGATCACCACCCCGCCCGGCGCCGCCCAGCAGGTGTGCGACCGGCTGGTGGAGGCCGGCGTCACCAGCATCCTGAACTTCGCCCCGACCGTGCTGTCCGTCCCGGACGGCGTGGACGTGCGCAAGGTGGACCTCTCCATCGAGCTCCAGATCCTGGCCTTCCACGAGCAGCGCAAGGCCGGCGAGGAGCCGGATGACCGCGCCGAGTCGGTGCTGGACCGCGCCCCCGGTCCGGTCCGGGCGGCCGCCGCCAAGCTGCGCCGCGCGGCCGGCGGCAGCGGCAAGGGCCGGGGCGCCGCCGAGCCGGCGGCCAAGGACCAGGCCGAGCAGGCCAAGGGAAAGTCCGCCAAGGGCGGCGACGGGGATCTCTCCGCGGTGATGCCCGCATGAACACCGAGAGCTGTGGGGGGCGGGCATGAGCCTTCTCGTCGTAGGGCTGAGCCATCGCACGGCCCCGGTCGGGGTACTGGAGCGCGCCGCGCTGACCGGTGAGGTGCCGACCCGGCTGCTGCACGACGCGGCCGCCACCGCGACGGTCGGCGAGGCCGCGCTGCTGAACACCTGCAACCGGATCGAGCTGTACGCGGACGTGGACAAGTTCCACGCCGGCGTCGCCGAGCTGTCGCTGCTGCTGGCCCACCACAGCGGGGTGGACCTGGAGGAGCTGACCTCCCACCTGTACGTCCACTATGAGGACCGCGCCGTCCACCACCTCTTCTCGGTGGCCTGCGGCCTGGACTCGATGGTCGTCGGCGAGGGCCAGATCCTCGGCCAGCTGCGCGACGCGCTGGCCAAGGCCCAGGAGGAGCACACCGCCGGGCGCGGCCTGAACGAGCTGTTCCAGCAGGCGCTGCGGGTCGGCAAGCGGGCGCACAGCGAGACCGGCATCGACAAGGCCGGCCAGTCGCTGGTCACCTTCGGCCTGGAGCAGGTCGCGGCGGGCGCGGGCGAGATCGCCGGCAAGCGCGCGCTGGTGGTCGGCGCCGGCTCGATGAGCTCGCTGGCCGCCGCCACCCTGGTCCGCTCCGGCGTGACCGACCTGCTGATCGCCAACCGGACCCCGGCCCGGGCCGAGCGGCTGGTCGAGATCCTCGGCCCGGACGTGGCCCGGGTGCTGGACCTCGCCAAGGTGCCGGAGGCGCTCGCCGACGTGGACCTGGTGATCTCCTGCACCGGCGCGGCCGGTGTGGTGGTCCGGGCCGAGGACGTGGCCGCCGCCGTCGCCTCCCGCAGGTCCCCCGAGCCGCTCGCCCTGCTGGACCTGGCCATGCCGCGCGACGTCGACCACGCCGTGCACGAGCTGCCCGGCGCCCTGCTGGTCGACCTGGAGAGCCTCTCCCACGCGCACGCCGCCAGCCCCGGCGCCGGCGACGTCGACCAGGTGACCCGGATCGTCTCCGACGAGGTGTCGGCCTTCGGCGCCGCCCAGCGGGCCGCCCGGATCGCGCCGACCGTGGTCGCGCTGCGCTCGATGGCCTCCGACGTGGTCGCCGCCGAGCTCGGCCGGCTGGACTCCCGGCTGCCCGACCTGGACGAGCGCTCGCGCGCCGAGATCACCCAGACCGTCCGCCGCGTCGTCGACAAGCTGCTGCACGCCCCGACCGTCCGGGTGAAGCAGCTGGCCGCCGAGCCCGGCGGCGCCTCCTACGCGGAGGCGCTGCGGGAACTGTTCGACCTCGACCCGGCGGCCGTGCACGCCGTGTCGGGCACGCCCGTCGGCGGCGCGCCCCAGCCCTCGGCCGGGGGCACCAGATGAACCGTCAGCCATCCCACGAGTACCACCGGGACGATCACCTCATGAATGGTCAACCGATCACGGAGCAGCCCTCGGCCACCGCGGCCCTGCGGCTCGGCACCCGGCGCAGCGCCCTCGCCATGGCGCAGTCGGGCATGGTGGCCCGCGAGGTGACCAGGGTCACCGGGCGCCCCGTCGAGCTGGTCGAGATCACCACGTACGGCGACACCTCCCGGGAGTCGCTGGCCCAGATCGGCGGCACCGGCGTGTTCGTCTCCGCGCTGCGCGACGCGCTGCTGGAGGGCCGGATCGACTTCGCCGTGCACTCGCTCAAGGACCTGCCCACCGCCGCCCCCGAGGGCCTGGCGCTGGCCGCCGTCCCCGAGCGCGAGGACGTCCGGGACGCCCTGGTCGCCGCCGAGGGCCTGGCCCTGGAGGAACTGGTCGAGAAGCTCGCCGGCGCCGGCCGCCCGGCCCGGATCGGCACCGGTTCGCCGCGCCGGATGGCGCAGCTGAACGCCTGGGCCAGGGCCCGCGGCGCCCAGCTGGAGACCGTCGCGATCCGCGGCAACGTGGACACCCGGATCGGCTTCGTGACCAGCGGCGAGCTGGACGCGGTGGTGCTGGCCACGGCCGGCCTGAACCGGCTCGGCCGCAGCGCCGAGATATCCCAGCACCTCGACACCGAGGTGATGATCCCGGCCCCCGGCCAGGGTGCGCTCGCGATCGAGTGCACCACCGACGCCGAGGAGCTGACCGCCGCGCTCGCCGCGCTGGACCACGCCCCCACCCGGGTCGCCGTGGCCGCCGAGCGCGCCCTGCTGGCCACCCTGGAGGCCGGCTGCTCGGCACCGGTGGCCGCGCTGGCCACCTGGGGCCGGGAGAACGAGCTGCGGCTGGACGGCGTGGTCGGCGACCCCGACGGAACCGCCCTGCTGAAGATGTCCGCCAACGGTCCGATCGTCCTCGACGAGACCGCCGAGCAGCGGGCGGCGGCCCTCGGCCGCACGCTGGCTGACCGGCTGCTCGCCGCGGGCGCGGCCGCCCTGATGGGGGAGCGAGCCCGATGAGCCCCACCACCGCCGCCACCGACGCCCTGTTCCCGGCGGGACAGCCCGCCACCGGACGGTGCACCTTCCTGGGCGCGGGCCCCGGGGACCCGGGGCTGCTGACCCTGCGCGCGGTCGAGGTGCTGTCCACCGCCGACGTGCTGGTCGCCGACCCGCTGACCGCCGCCGCCGTGCGCAGCCACTGTCCGGCCGGCGTGCAGGTGCACGCCCCCGCCGCCGAGGGCGCCGACTTCGACCTGGCCAAGGTGGTCGCCGAGGCCGTCCGCTCCGGCAAGCACGTGGTGCGCACCGTCGACGGCGACCCCGGCCTGGACGGCTGCGCCGCCGAGGAGATGCTCAGCTGCGCGGGCGACGGGATCCCGTTCGAGGTGATCCCGGGCGTCGCCCAGTCGGTCGGCGTCCCGGCGTACGCGGGTGTCCCGCTGCGCGCCGGTTCCGGCACCGACGTGCGCTTCGTGGACGGCGCCGCGCTGCTGGCCGGCAGCCCGGTCGACCTGGGCGCGCCGGAGACCACCCTGGTGGTCCGCACCACCCTGGGCCAGCTGCCCGCCACCGCCGCCGCGCTGGTCGCGGGCGGCCGCAAGCCGGAGTCGGCGCTGAGCGCCACGCTCTCCGGCACCACCACCCGCCAGCGGACCTTCACCTCCTCGCTGTCCGGCATCGCGGCGGACCTGAAGGCCGCCCGGGTGCTGCCCTCGCCGGTCTCCGCCCCGGTCGACCCGGCCACCTCGGTGATAGCCGTGGTGGGCGAGCAGGTGGCCCACCGGGCCTCGCACTCGTGGTTCGAGACCAAGCCGCTGTTCGGCTGGAACGTCCTCGTGCCGCGCACCAAGGAGCAGGCCACCGGCCTGTCCGAGCAGCTGCGCTCGTACGGCGCGGTGCCGCAGGAGGTGCCGACCATCGCGGTCGAGCCGCCGCGCACCCCGCAGCAGATGGAGCGGGCCATCAAGGGCCTGGTCACCGGCCGCTACGAGTGGATCGCCTTCACCTCGGTGAACGCGGTGCGCGCCGTCCGGGAGAAGTTCGAGGAGTACGGCCTGGACGCCCGCGCGTTCGCCGGGATCAAGGTCGCGGCGGTCGGCGAGACCACCGCGCAGGCCCTGGTGGACTTCGGCGTGAAGCCGGACCTGGTGCCCTCCGGCGAGCAGTCCGCGGCCGGGCTGCTGGAGGACTGGCCGCCGTACGACCCGGTCTTCGACCCGATCGACCGGGTGCTGCTGCCGCGCGCCGACATCGCCACCGAGACCCTGGTGGCCGGCCTGGTCGAGCTGGGCTGGGAGGTCGACGACGTGACGGCGTACCGGACGGTGCGCGCCTCGCCGCCGCCGGCCGAGACCCGCGAGGCGATCAAGGGCGGCGGCTTCGACGCGGTGCTGTTCACCTCGTCCTCGACCGTCCGGAACCTGGTCGGCATCGCGGGCAAGCCGCACAACGTCACGGTCATCGCCTGCATCGGCCCGGCGACCGCCAAGACCGCCGAGGAGCACGGCCTGCGGGTCGACGTGATGGCCCCGGCGCCGTCGGCGGCCGCGCTGGCCCAGGCGCTGGCGGACTTCGGTGCCAAGCGCCGGGACACCGCGACGGCCGCCGGTGAGCCGGTCTACCGGCCCAGCGAGCGCCGCCCCGGCTCGCGTCGCAAGGCCCGCTGAGAATTCTTAACTATGCTGCCGGGGGCGGCCGTTCGTCGCCCCCGGCACTGCACAACCGTTCGGAGAGAGAAGCCGTGTCCGCTGAATTCCCGTACGTTCGCCCCCGCCGGCTGCGCCAGAGCCCGGCGATGCGCCGGCTGGTGGCCGAGACCCGGCTGCACCCGGCGGAGCTGATCCTGCCGCTGTTCGTCCGCGAGGGCGTCAGCGAGCCCGTCCCGGTGACGTCGATGCCGGGCGTGGTCCAGCACACCCGGGACACCCTGCGCAAGGCCGCGGTGGAGGCGGCCGAGGCGGGCCTGGGCGGCCTCATGCTGTTCGGCGTCCCGGAGGTGCAGGACGCCGTCGGCAGCGAGGGCACCAACCCGGACGGCATCCTCCAGCAGGCGATCCGGGACGTGGTCTCCGAGGTCGGCGACTCCCTGGTGGTCATGTCGGACCTCTGCCTGGACGAGTACACCGACCACGGCCACTGCGGCGTGCTGGCCGCCGACGGCAGCGTCGACAACGACGCCACCCTGGAGCGCTACGCCGAGATGGCCCGGGTGCAGGCCGACGCCGGCGTCCACCTGGTCGGCCCGTCCGGCATGATGGACGGCCAGATCGCCGTGGTCCGGCGGGCGCTGGACGAGGCCGGGCACCAGGACGTGGGCATCCTCGCCTACACCGCCAAGTACGCCTCGGCCTTCTACGGCCCGTTCCGCGAGGCCGTCGGCTCCTCGCTCAAGGGCGACCGCAAGTCGTACCAGCAGGACCCGGCCAACGCCCGCGAGGCGCTGCGCGAGCTGGAGCAGGACCTCGCCGAGGGCGCCGACATGGTGATGGTCAAGCCGGCCATGGCCTACCTGGACATCCTGCGCCAGGTCGCCGACGCCTCCCCGGTGCCGGTCTCCGCGTACCAGGTGTCCGGCGAGTACGCGATGGTCGAGGCGGCCGCCGCGAACGGCTGGATCGACCGGGAGCGGATGATCATGGAGACGCTCACCTCGATCCGCCGCGCGGGCGCCGAGCAGATCCTCACCTACTGGGCGCTCGAAGCCGCCGCGCTGCTCAAGTAGCGGACCCCGTACGGCGGAAGGCCGGGCCGCTCCCGTGG
>NZ_JBHUAL010000026.1:0-60280 GCF_042789775.1 Kitasatospora sp. NPDC056800
CCCGAACGTTGCGGGCGGCCTGCCCGTCCCCGGGTTCCGGGTGGTCCCCGGTGCGTGCACTCCGGGCGGGAGGCACCCGTAGGCGATGCCCGGGGGCGGGCCGCCCCCCGACTCAGACGAAGGCGATGACGAGCAGGACGGCCGCCAGCAGGAGAACGACCGTCAGCGCCGGGGCGCCGGTACGCCCGCCGGCCTCGGAGGTGACGGCGATCAGCGAGACGGCGGGGACCGCCAGCGAGAGGAAGACCGCCAGCCACCTGACGGTACCGATGGGAACCCCGGCCACCATGGCCCCCCAGACGGTCGTGAACATCACCGCGAGCCAGCCCGTCGCGGTCAGCGCCGCCCAGGTCGCACGCGCGGTCCACCGCTCGACCGGGTCGGCCGAGCGGAAGTTGGTACGGGTCATCGTGAAGATCCGGGTCAAGTTCGCCACCTGAGCATCCTTTCGAACAACGCGGCCGGGCACCAGCGACGGAAGCACACGGCGACCCGGCGTCCGGGGGTGCGGGTGACGTCGCGTCGGGCCAGGTCGGCGTGGACCCTCGCCGGCGCGGCCGTGGGGGTCCACGCCCGTGGTCAGCGGGTGACGCTCCAGACCAGGCTGCGGGTCAGCGCCGGGGTCAGGGCCGGGTCGATGACGGCCGAGGTGGGGTCGTTCGCCACGGCCTTGAGCTCGTGGGCCGCGGGCTTGGAGCCGGTGGGGCCGAGGTCGGAGACGGCGATCGACTTGTGGTCGCGCAGGGCCGTCACCTCCTTGCCGTCGAGGTACCAGCGCAGCTTGGTGCCGGAGACCGGGAGGTCGACGGTGAGGTGGTCGGTCGCGGTCAGGCGGGTGGTGACCGGCGTGCTGCTGGAGAGGGTGGAGGCGTGCCGGTAGAAGCCGGCGATCATCGCCTCGCGGCCGGGAAGGTTGAACTCCCGCCCGAGGGAGCGCATCACGGAGTTGTCGGTCGGCCGGTTGAGGCCGGTCGGGTAGTTGCTGCCGCCCTGGTACGCGCCGACGGTGCCGCCGTCGGGCGAGGTCTTCCCGAGCCAGCGGTACCACTTGGCCTTGTCCTGGCGCATCCGGTCGGCGCTCAGGGTGGTGATGTTGGGCTGCGGGGGCTCCGCGCCCTGGTAGGGCCCCGCCCCGTCGGCCCAGTACTCGTCCGCGAGCTTGCCCAGCGAGTGGCCGGTCTCGTGCACGGCTATCTGGCCGGACGCGCTGTTGCCGCCCGCGACGGTGGCGATGCCCTCGTACCCGAGCGGCGACTGGGTGCTGCCGTAGCCGGCCCCGCCGTACTTGGCGGTGTTGGCGACGACGATCACGAGGTCGGCCTGCGGGGCCTTGGCGGCGTAGGTGTCGACGGCCTTGATGTCCACGCACAGCAGCCGCTCGATGGAGTTGCACCAGAAGCGCGAGCCGAGGGCGGTCTTGCGGACGGTGTCCTGCTTCGGGTCGCCGGAGACGCCCGACTGGGCGGAGACGGCGCCCACGGCCCACACGTTGAACAGCTTGCGGTAGGTGGCGTACGGCTCGACGGCGCTGATGTCCTTCCACTTCGCCGCGGCGTCCTTGCGGAACTTGTCCTGCTCCGAGGCCGTGTAGCCGTCGCCGATCATGACCACGTCCAGCTTGCTGTCCGTGCTCCCGTTGTTGACGATCTTCGTCACGGTGCCGTCCGCCGCGGCGCCGGCCGCGTTCATGACCGGCGCGCCGACGAAGGGGGAGGCGGCAGGGACCTTGGTCCGGCTGATGGCACCGTCCTCGGCGAAGACCTCCACGTCCTGGACCCCCGGGGAGACGGTGACGGAGGCCGGGTCGACCGGGTCGGACGGAGCGGCGACCGCCGGGCCGACGCCGACGGCGAGAGCTGCCAGTGTCATGGCGCCGGCCAGGGTGACCGAGGTGAACCTGCTGGTGCGCAAGAGGGTTTCTCCGAAATCTATGGGCGGCGAAAAGTGCTGGAGCGCGGGGGAGCGCGGCCCCGTGCCGTGCTGCCGCCGCACTCCGCCAACACGGCTGAACGGAGCCGAAACTGACGAGGGGACACCATTCGGTGGCCCACCTCATCGGTGGATACGGCCCGCTGCCCACGAACGGTTCACGCGGGCTGCCGCCGTCTCGCCGGTGAGCGAGCTCCTGGCGGCTTCGAGATCATCTCGTCGTCTGCCGGCGCGTTCCGGGGGCCGGCCCGTTCTCCGGGGAGTCACCGGCGGGCGGGTTCCCGCTGGGTCAGGAGGACGGCGGCGGCCAGGGCGGCGACCGCGGCGGCGAAGACGGTGGTGGCGGTGCGCAGTCCGACGGCGCCGATCAGCGCGCCGACGCCTACGGCCGGCAGGGCCAGCATGGTGTACAGGGCGGCGAAGAAGGCCGAGACGGTACGGCTGCGGGTCCCGGGCGGGGTGCGCGCGCCGATGAGCGCGATCCCGTGGCCGACCGCGACGCCGGTCGCCAGGCCGACCGTCAGCGCCGCGCCGAGCAGCGGCAGGAGGGAGGAGGCCGCCACGGCGGCGGCGATCAGCCCGGCCGCGACGATCAGCCCGGCGCACGCCGCGGGCAGGGCGGCGCGCCCCAGTCGTGCGGCCAGGAGCTGGCCCGTGCCGGTACAGGCGAAAGCGAGGGAGACGGTTGCCGCGGTGGCCAGGAGGTCGTGGAGGTGCGCGACTTCGGCCAGGAACAGCCCGGTCACCGCGGTGAGCACGCCGAGGACGGCGAACCCCGCGCCCGCGGCGAGCGCGGCGTGCCGGAACTCCCTGCGGGGGGCGGTGGGCACACGGGGCGCGCGGGCGACCGAACCGGTTCCCCGCTCCCTCGGCGTCACGGTCTCCGGGGCCACGGCGAGTGCGGCCAGGGCTGCCGTCAGCAGGGCCGCGGCGGCGACCCAGGCGGCTCGCAGCGGCCAGTCGGTGGTGTCGGCGAGCACGGCCGCGAGCAGCGGGCCGCAGGCCAGGCCGCCCATGTTCGCGGCGAGCGCCAGCCGCCCGGCACGGAACCGGCCGTCGGCGGGCGCCAGTTCGGCGAGGTGGGCGGTGGCGGTCCCGGTGATGAGCGCGGCGGCCAGCCCGGACAGCACCCGTCCGACCAGGAGGGCGGCCAGGTTCTCGGCGAGGAGGAACACGACGGCGGCCGCCAGGGCGGTGAGGAGCGCCGCGGCGGCGACCGGACGGCGGCCGTACCGGTCGGAGAGCCCGCCGAGCGCCAGCAGTCCCGCGACCACGGCCAGCGCGTAGACCGCGAAGGCCACGGTCACGGCCAGCGGAGAGAAACCGAAGGCGCGCTCGTACAGCGGGTAGAGCGGGGTGGGCACCGTCGTCCCGGCCGTGACGGCCCAGAAGGCGAGGGCGACCGCCCAGGTGCCGATCCGCCGTCTGCCGCCCGGGGCACCCGCCCCGGGAGTGGCGGTGGTCCCGGCGGCGGACGCGGTCGGCGGGGCGGGTATCGGGGAGGCGTGGGTGTTCACGTGCGGGGTTCCTTCCGCGTGGGCGTCTTTCGGGAACGGGAAGGGTCAGTGGGCCTGGAGGAGTGCGGCACGGCGCAGCCAGTACTGCCAGCCGGCGTCGATCTGGCTGTCGGGCCAGGCCACCGCGTCCTTCTCCAGGCATTCCTGATGGCCGGTCCAGTGCCGGAGCTCGCCCGCGGCGCGGGCGGTGAGCTGGGTCCGGCAGGCCCGTTCGAGCAGGATCGCGTACATGACCGCGTGGGCGGTGTCCCGGCCGACCGCCGCCAGGCCGTGTCCGGGCATCAGGCAGGCGCGGGCGCCGCCGAGGTCGGCCGCGAGCGCGCGGCCCAGCCTGGGGGTGCGGACGAGGTTGTCGGTGGCGGTGTACCGGGGCAGGCCGTGTTCGGCGAAGACGACGGCGTCGTGGCTGAGCGCGCGGAGCGGTTCACCGAGCGCGCTGAAGGCGTTGACCGTCGGGGAGTGGGTGTGGACGCTGGCGCGCACGTCGGGACGGGCCCGTATGAGTTCGGTGTGGAGGTGGTGTTCGAGGTGGACGCGTCCGGTTCCCGCCAGCCGCTCGCCGGTCCACGAGACGAGCAGGACGCGCTCGGGGGTGATCTCCTCCAGCCCCCAGCCGGCCGACTTCATCCACACGCCGCGCCCGTCTGGGTCGCGGACCGCCAGGTGTCCCCACACCATGTCACCGTGCCCGGCGGCGGCCAGCGCCCGGCTGCCCAGTGCGACCAGCTCGACCGGGTCGTCCATCGTGTCGTCCGTCATGGATGGTGCTCCTTGATGTCGTGTCCGGGATGTCGTGTCCGGGCCCGTTCTCGGGCTGCTGCGGCCGCCTTCTCCCCTCGTACGCGGGGGGCTTCGGACCGTGTGTTCGGGGCGTCCGGGACCGCATCCTGCGGCGGTGCTCACGACCCTAGGAGCGGTCGCGGATTGCGACCAGTGAAAAGAATGCAAGTGCTATTTTCACTTGGTGAAAGTCACGTCCCTCGACCTCAACCTCCTCGTCATCCTCGACGCCGTACTGGAGGAAGGCAGCGTCACCGGGGCGGCCCGCCGGCTGGACCTGTCGGCACCGGCCGTCAGCAGGGCCCTGGGCCGGCTGCGGACCGCTTTCGGCGATCCCCTGCTGGTGCGCTCCAGCCGCGGACTGAAGCCGACCGCGCACGCGCTGGCTTTGCGTCCGCGGGTACGAGCCCTGGTCGAGGACGCCCGGAACCTGCTGGGGCCCGCGGAGGAGGACGCGCCGGCCGCCTGGTGCCGCAGCTTCACCGTTCTGGCGCCCGAGGACCTGATCGGGTGCTTCGGTACGGACCTGCTGGCCCTCGTGCGCGCCGAAGCCCCCGGCGTCCAGCTGCGCTTCCTCGGCGAAGGGCGGGCGGCCGACGAAGGCGCGGCGGTGCGCGAGGGCACCGCGGATGTCGCGATCGCGGTCAACGCCTCCAGGGAGGCCGACCTCCGCTCGGAAGGGCTGGTCCGCGAGCCGCTGCTCGGCGTGGTCCGCGCCGGTCACCCGCTGAGCAGCGGCGAGGTCACGGCGGCCCGCTTCGCGGCGTGGGAGCACGTCGTGGTCTCCCGTCACGGCCGCCTGCGCACCGCGGTCGACAGGCTGCTGGAGGCCGAGGGAGTGCGGCGTACCGTCGCGGCCTCCGTGCCCGGCTTCGCCACGGCGCTGCGCCTGGTAGCCGCCGGCGACCTGGTCGGGATCGTGCCGGCAGCCCTGGCCGGCCGTCTGGCCGACCCGCTCGAACTGGTCACCTTCCCGGTGCCGTTGGACGTGAAGCCGCTGCGCGTCAGCATGCTGTGGCACCCTCGCCACGACGACGACCCGGCCCACCGCTGGCTGCGTGCCCGCGTCCGCGAAGCTGCCGGTCGGCGGACTGCCCCGTGACGCGCGCCGCCCTGCCCGTCCGCATCACGGGACGCGGACGGGCGGGGCGGTCAAGTGCCGTGGCGCGGACAGGCCTTGGACCCGCGGCAGCCCGTCGGCGACGGTGATGCCGAGGGCGCGTTCCTCGGCATGGTCCGGCGCCGTGACGGGTCCTCGGTCCCCGTCACGGCGCCGTGTCCTGATTCGGAAAGATCCCGGGGAAGGCCCGGGGGCGGCGTCAGTAGATGAGGACGTCCCAGTGGCTGCCCTCGTTGCAGTACAGGTTGCCCGACGCGGCCTGCCACTGCGGGTAGCCGTCGCCCCGGAGGCCGACGTAGGTGAAGCTGTTCTGGATGTAGCCGTCGATGCAGGAGCTGCGGGCGATGTCGACCTTGTAGCCGTTGTAGTGGCTGTAGGTGCCGGAGGCGTGGCCGACCTCGGTGCCGCCCGTGATGTTGATGGCGCAGCCGCTGGCCTGCTTGAGGGTGATGACGGCGCTGACCGTGCCCGAGTTGATCTGGTCGAACGAGGTGCAGGTGGAGTTGGACCTGGTGGTGCAGCCCCCGCTGGAACTCCACGTGATGCCGGCGCCGCTGAACTGGCCGGCGGCCGCGGACTGCGACAGCTTGGTGCCGCTGGCGCCGGCCGTGGGCGCCGAGAGGGCGAGGCCGGCCAGGGCCAGGGCGACGACGGTGGCTGCGGTGCGTGGCTTCATCTGCATCTCCCGGTGAGGATGGTGTGCATCCGACTCGACCCCCGCCCTCCTGCCGCGCCTCGCTGGGAGGGCGGGAGGTCCGACGCCGGGCCGACGCAAGCGGCCCGGACGTAGGGGTCGTACGCAGTGCTGTGACGCGACAGTGCTCCGGCACGAGGGCCGACCGATCCCTCCGGCGCCACCGCCTGCCGCTCCCGGGAAACGGGGGGCGACGGGCTTCGAGCGCCGGCATCGGACCAGGATGCCCCATCGTTGTCTATGCGAGTAGACCCCGGGCTGTGAATTTCGCGTGACCGGGAGCGGCCTTCAGTGCGTCGAAACGCTCAGGGCGAGCGGTCC
The DNA here is from genome assembly GCF_042789775.1 of Kitasatospora sp. NPDC056800. Lineage (NCBI taxonomy): Bacteria > Bacillati > Actinomycetota > Actinomycetes > Kitasatosporales > Streptomycetaceae > Kitasatospora > Kitasatospora sp. NPDC056800. The sequence continues at coordinate 6,362 of NZ_JBHUAL010000026.1, forward strand.
GGCGGAGTGCGGTGTCGCGGCGGCGTCGGACGGGAGGGCCGACGGCGAGGAGGCCGACGGGCCGCCGCCGCAAGTGCCCGCGGAGTACAGGGCGTTGGAGGTCCTCAGCATCGCGGCATGGTCCGACAGGTCGTACCGGTTGATCGAGGTGGCGAACTGCCGCTTGCCGGTGACCTCGCCGACCAGCAGGGTGTTGTAGCCGGGGATGCCGCCGTCGTGTCCCCAGAACTCGCCGCAGGGTGTGGTCAACCGCTGGAGCCCGAGGCCGTAGCCGGCGGCCGCGTTCGGGCCGCTGGTGTCCTTCATCGCGGCGAGTTCGGCCGGGCCGAGCAGCTGCCCGCCGAGCAGGGCGGCGATGAAGCGGGTGAGGTCCGCGGTGGTGGAGATGCCCGCCCCGGCGGCGGACGCCATCGACGGGTTGAGCAGCGTCACGTCGGCGGGGCCGGTGGGGAGCTTGTAGTAGCCGTGCGCGTGGGAGCCGGGGATGAAGGGCGAGTAGATAGGCATCGACGTGCCCGTCAGGCCCAGCGGCCGGATGATGCGGCGGTCCACCTCCTGCGCCCAACTGCGCCCGGTGAGGCGCTCGATGATCATGCTGATGAGCACGTAGTCGGTGTTGGAGTAGTGCCAGCCCTGACCGGGGGCGAAGTACGGCGGGTACGTGTTGGCGATGTCCACGAGCTGCTGCGGCCGGTAGGACGTCCAGCGCCCACCCGCCAGCCACTGCCGCAGCGTCTCCTCGTTGCTCGCGTCGAACGCCGGGTCCTCGGTGAAGTCGTGGATGCCGCTGGTGTGGTTGAGTAGTTGGCGCACGGTGATGCCGGCGCCGTTCGGCACCACGCCCGGCAGGCGGCTCTCGACGGAGTCGTCGAGGCCGATCCGGTGTTCCGCGACCAGTTGGAGGACCACCGTCGCGACGAAGGTCTTGGTGACGCTGCCGATCCGGAACCGGCCGTCCGGGTCGGCGGGCGCACCGGTGGCCAGGTCGGCCACGCCGGCCGCACCCTTCCAGACCGTGGAGCCGTTCTCCCGGACACGGGCCAGCGTCGCCGCCGCACCGCCCTCCCGCACCATGGCCCGGACCACCGCGTCCAGGGCCGCCCCGTCCGCCGTCCGCTCACCGCCCGCCGCCGCCACCCGGTGGGGCGCCGCCGGGGCGCCCGCCGCGCCGGCGGCCGGGGCCAAGGCCGCCAGCAGGCCCGCACCGGCGAGCGCGACGACCGCCGACCGCCCGACCGGGCGCCGCCACCGTCGACCCTTCGACCAAGCTTTCCCGGGCCTCGTATCCGCCATTCCGTCCTCCTGGGGCCTGCCGACGAATGTCATCAACATTCGTCTCAATCACGGTAGTTGGCAGACTTTCAGTTGTTTGTGACGCGAGGCGTCCACCTTGGAGGGCGGAGCAGGTCCGCCCAGGGGTGCATCTTCCCGGTCGTAGGACTCCACCTCAGGTCGAAGACCGCCCCCGACGGATCCCTGAGGCCTCGGTGGATCGAGTGGCCGGCAGCCGGGATAGGGGCTGGCGCACGCCGTCCACCTCGCCCTGGTGGTTCACCCTCACGGGTGAACTACGGGCCCATCCGGCCCTGTGACCAAGCCGGGGCCGGGGAGGCGCCGAAGGCCGGGAGGAAGCGGTCCGGCATTCGGCCGGGCCGACGAGCCGAGACGGGACATGATGGCCAGCGAGCACATCGACACCCGGCTGCTGGAAGAACTCGCCGAGCAGTCAGAGGACTTGAACAGTGACGCGCTGCGGGTCACCCGCACCGCGCTGACCGACTTCGAGCAGGGCGCCGAGCCCGCGCGCCGCTGGTGGCAGCGTGGCACGGCGCTCGCGGGCCTGGCGGGAGCGGTCGGCCTGGCCGGCCTGACCCGGGCGGCGGCCTCCCCGTCGGCGACGGCCTCCGGGGACGACATCCGGGCGCTGCAGACCGCCGCGTCGATCGAGAACCTGGCCGTGGCCGTCTACCGGGCCGCCGCGGGCCTGCCGTTCATCAAGGACGGCAACCGGACGGTGGCCGCGTTCATCGCCAGGACCACCGAGCAGCACCAGGCCCACGCCAAGGCCTTCAACACCGCCGCGACCGCAGCCGGTGGCAAGGCGCAGAACGACCCCGACCCGAAGTACAAGGCCGTCGTCGACCAGGCGCTGCCCACCCTCAGGACCCCGGCGGACGTGGTGAAGCTCGCCATCACCCTGGAGGACGTCGCCGCGCAGACCTACACCAGGAACGTCGGCCAGGTGGGTAGCGCGGACCTGCGCAGGCTGTTCGCCTCCGTCGCCCCGGTCGAGGCCCAGCACCGCGCCGTCCTGCTGGCCGTGCAGGCGCTGCTGGCGGGCGACGCCGCCGACCTGGTGACCATTCCGGTCGACCCGGCGAAGCTGCCCGCCGCGGCCGGAAGCGTGGGTTTCCCCGATGCCTTCCAGACGACCGAGAACGCCTCCCCGATCGCCGAAGGGGCCGTGAAGTGACTGCCGACCGTACCTGGGAGCCCGCCGTCGGCGAGGCCGAACTCACCCGTCTGACCCGGGAGATGAACGAAGCCCACCGGGCCACCCTCCCGGCCATGCGGGCGACCGCCCGCGAGCTGGTCGCGGACATCCGCGCCACCAGGCGGGTCGACGTGGGCCGCCGCCGCTTCCTGCTCGGCGCGGGCGGGGCCGCCGCCGGCCTCGTCCTGACCGCGTGCTCCAGCAGCCGGAGCCGCACCAACCCCGTCCCCGGCAGCGGCGCCTCCACCACGCCGGCTTCGGCCCGGGCGTCCGGGAGGTACACCGGCGATCTGAAGGTGGTGGCCCTGGCCACCGCGCTGGAGAACCAGGCCGTCGGTGCCTACCAGGCCGCACTCGACGCCGCGAAGGCCGGCAGGCTCGGTGCCGTCCCCCCGGCGGTGGCGACGTTCGTGACCGCCGCGATGGCCCAGCACGCCGACCACGCCAAGGCCTGGAACGCCGTCCTCACCGGTGCCGGCCTGCCCGCGATCACCGACGTGCCGCTCTCCAACCAGCCGGAGACGCTGGCCGCGCTGGACAAGGCCGCCTCCGTCGGCGACGTTGCCGAGCTCGCCCTCCGACTGGAGGACCAGGCGGCCCAGACGTACCTCTTCGCGGCCTACAGCGTCGCCAGCCCCGCCGGCATCGCCACCGCTGCCGGTATCGCCCCCGTCGAGGCCATGCACGCCGCGATCCTCAACTTCGTGCTCGGCCGGTACCCCGTTCCGGACGACTTCCTGCCCACCGACAAGGCCGCCGCGCCCACCCTGCTCACCGTCTGACCCCCTCAGCAGGCGCGCGCCCGGCGATCCGGACCGACACCCCCCCGGCCCCGGCGGGCGCGCGCCCCATCCCGACCGGTGCCGATCGACCGGTCCTGCCCGCCGCTCGGCCCAGGAGGCCCTCATGCATTGCTACCGTTCGCACGGCAGGCCCGGACGGTCGCACCCGGCCGGATCCGACAACGGCCGCGGAGGGAGGCGGGGGTGAGCGCCGTCGTGTACCTTCCCGCTCCCCGCTTCCGCGGCCCGGATCTGAAGGAACTGGTCGCCAGGACGGCGTTCGGCGACCAGGAGGCGTTCGCCCGGCTGTACGACGCGGTGGCCGGCCCGGTGCTGGGCCTCGTGCTGCGGGTGTTGCGGGATCCGTCGCAGTCGGAGGAGGTCACCCAGGAGGTGATGTTCGAGCTGTGGCGCACCGCGGACCGGTACGAGCCGCAGCGCGGAGAGGTGATGGCCTGGGTGCTGACGGTGGCCCACCGACGAGCGGTGGACCGGGTCCGGGCCGCGCAGGCCGCCACCGAGCGGGACCAGAGGGCGGCCGCCCGGGCGCGTGTTCCCGCGTTCGACGAGGTCGTCGAGCAGGTCGAGGGCCGGCTGGAGCGCGAGCAGGTCCGCCGATGCCTGCGGTCGCTGACGGAACTGCAGCGTGAATCGGTCACCCTGGCGTACTACCGGGGGCACACCTACCCCGAGGTCGCCCAGCTGTTGGGCATCCCGCTCGGCACCGTCAAGACCCGGATGCGGGACGGCCTGATCCGCCTGCGCGACTGCCTGGGAGTGGGATCATGAATGCGGTACCCGATGCGCACACCCTCACCGGTGCGTACGCGGCGGACGCGTTGCCGGACGGGGACCGCGTCTCGTTCGAGCGCCACCTCGCCCAGTGCCCGGCCTGCGCCCGGGAGGTCTCCGAGTTCCAGGTGACCCTGGCGCGGCTCGGGGCCGCCGAATCGGTGGAGCCGCCGCAGGAGCTCAAGGCACGGGTGATGCGAGGCATCGGCCACGTCCGCCAGCTCCGGTCGACGGCCGGGCCCGCGGCGGCGCGACCGCGGTACACGTCGAGCCTGGCACGGCAGTGGCCCAGGGTGCTCCTGGCGGCGTGCCTGGCCCTGGCCGCGGGGGCCGGTGCCATCGCGGTGCGACAGCACGGTGAGGCGGGCCGGGCCCAGGCCCAGGCGAGCCGGCTGCGCGACCAGCAGGCGGCCGTCGCGAGCCTGCTGTCCGCTCCGGACGTGCGCACCTCCACTGCGGTCTCCGGCCCGGCCGCCGCCACGGTCGTGTGGTCGGCCGGCCGCGGGCAGGCCGCGTTCCTCGTCACCGGCATGCCCGTCCCGCCGCGAGGGCGTGCCTACGAGCTGTGGTTCGACGATGGCGGCACGATGAGGCCGGCCGGCCTGCTGCGGGCCGGCGATGGGCAGTTGCTGCTCACCGGGAGCATTGGCGGCGCCGGCGGGGTCGGCGTGACCGAGGAACCGTCCGGCGGATCGGACCACCCCACCGGGCGGCCCCTCATGATGCTGCCGCTCGCCTGATGACACCCCGATGGGTGCCGGAGGCCCCGTGACATCAAAACGTAACGCTTCCGTGGAAAGTCGCCGGGCGTAAAGTCTTCCCCAACTCCTGCTAAATCTGGCATGTTTCCCTCAATTCCCGTGCGATCCCCCTCACGCACGGTCTGAATCGGAGGATACGTGTCACCCCTGATATCCCGGCGGCTCGGCCGCCCGGCCGCAGCCCTCGCCGTGCTCTCGGCCATGGCGCTCGCCACCCCCACCGCGTTCGCGACCGCCGCCACCACGACCACCACCCCCACCGTCCCCGGCGCCGTCTCCGCGCCCGCCGCCCAGGCCCCCGCCGCCCAGGCCCCCGCCGTTCCCGCCGCCGCGGGCGGCGCGGCGGGCTGGGCCGCCGGCACCCGTGCCTACCTGGTGATCAGCGCCCCCGCCGACGTCGCCGCAGCCAAGGCCGCCGTCGCCGCCAAGGGCGGTACGGTCTTCTCGAGTTACGACCAGATCGGCGTCATCGTCGCCCACTCCACCAGCGCCGGCTTCGCCGCCGCGCTGCGCACCGTCACCGGCATCCAGCAGGTCGGCGCGACCCGCACCTCCGACGTGCCGGCCGACGCCTACAGCCCGGCGCTGCCCGCCAACCCGGCGCAGGCGGCCACCACGCTCACCGAGTCCAACCGCTGGGACATGACGCAGATCAAGGCCGACCAGGCCTGGAGCGTCAGCACCGGCTCGCCGTCCGTCAAGGTCGGCGTGCTCGACACCGGCGTGGACGACCAGCACCAGGACCTCGCGCCGAACTTCGACGCCGCCGACTCGGTCTCCTGCGCCTACGGCAAGCCCGACGCCCGCACCGGCGCCTGGCGGGACGTGGACACCCACGGCACCCACGTCGCCGGCACCATCGCGGCCGCGAAGAACGGCAAGGGCGTCATCGGTGTCGCACCGGGCGTGAAGATCGCCTCGGTCCGGATCGCCGAGCCGACCAGCACCCTGTTCTACGCCGAGAACACCGTCTGCGGCTTCGTCTGGGCCGGCGACCACGGCTTCAAGGTCACCAACAACAGCTACTACACCGACCCCTGGCAGTTCAACTGCCCGAACGACCTCGACCAGGCGGCCATCATCGAGGGCGTCAAGCGCGCCCAGGAGTACGCCGAGGGCAAGGGCTCGCTGCAGGTCGCGGCGGCCGGCAACGCCAACTACGACCTGGCCAACAAGACCACCGACACCGAGAGCCCGAACGACTCCACCAAGGTCACCCGGACGATCACCAACGCCTGCATCGACATCCCCACCGAACTCCCCGGCGTGGTGACCGTCGCGGCCACGGGCAGCGGCAGCGGCAAGGCCTCCTACTCCAACTTCGGCCGGGGCGTCATCGACGTCGCGGCGCCCGGCGGTGACGGTGCCACCGGCGTCTACTCGACCCTGCCCGGCGGCAAGTACGGCACCAAGAGCGGCACTTCGATGGCCTCCCCGCACGTCACCGGGGTCGCCGCGCTGATCGCGAGCAGCAACCCCTCGCTCACCCCGGCGGACATCCGGGCCCGGCTGGCGAGCCAGGCCAACGACCTGGCCTGCCCCGCCTCCGACAGCCGCTGCACCGGCACCACCGCCGACAACTCCTTCTTCGGCGAGGGCCAGGTCGACGCGCTGAAGGCGGTCGGCGGCGCCACCCAGCCCACCGGCACGTACTTCGAGAACACCGCCGACGTGGCGATCCCCGACAACACCACGGTGGAGAGCCCGATCACCGTCACCGGCGTCACCGGCAACGCCCCGGCGACGCTCAAGGTCGGCGTGGACATCAAGCACACCTACCGCGGCGACCTCGTCCTCTCCCTGGTCGCGCCCGACGGCACGGTCTACCTCCTGGAGGACTTCCCGAACAGCGACAGCACCGACAACGTCGCCAAGACCTACACCGTCAACGCCTCCGCGAGCGCGGCGAACGGCACCTGGAAGCTCCGGGTGAAGGACGGCGCCTCCGGCGACACCGGCACGATCGACGCCTGGAACCTCACCTTCTGATCCCGTGGTTCGGCCCGGCCGGCCGACGCCCGAGCGCGTCGGTCGGCCGGGAGCGTGCGCAGGCCGCCGACCACCACCGGGGCGGGCGGCTCACCAGGCCCTGCTCCTATCTGCCGTCCTCGTCGGCCTCGTCGGCGTCGGGCGCCAGGCCGACCTCCTCGCGGTCCTCCTCGGTGCGCTCCTCGAGCTCGGCCTCGTCGGGGCGTCGCGGCAGGCCGCGGCCGTGGCCGGTGTCGGGGTCGCCCTCGACGTCCTTGTTCGACTTGTGGTGCGACATGGTTCCTCCTGGGCCGGACGGCCCGCGGACGGGTTCGCTGTTCTTGCCTCCTCCTATCACCGCCCCTGGTCCGGCAGTCCGCAAGTCGGCTGGTAGGCCCGCGGCCGCGGGGCGGGACCGGTAGCCGGTGCGGAACCGGGTCAGCCCCAGAACTCCCGCAGGGCGGCGTTGACGGCGGCGGGTCCCTGGGCGTGCGGCCTCCGCCGGCCCGGTCGCGGTCGTCCCACACGGTGACGTGCACGGCTGCCACGGGGCATCCTCCCGAAGCCGAGGAAGATCAACTCCCCTGAGGGCAGGACTCGGTGGTCAGCTCGACATCGACCGTGTCGAGCGGGGGCGGTGTCCGGGCGTCACGGTGACTCCGCGCCGCTGACGCGGGAGGTGGCGGCGACCAGGTCGCGGGCGATCCGGGCGGCGCCGTCCGCCTGTCGGGCGGGGGTGGCGGTCGGCCGGGCCCGGGTGCCGGACGGGCCGTCGAGGGCTTCGGCCAGGGCCCGGGCGATGGCGTGCTCCTCGGCGTCGGCGACCACCACGTTCGGGCTGTCGGCGGCCTTCAGGTGGACGCGCTGGTCGTCGAAGTCGCGGACGCCGGGGACGGACACCACCGGCACGCCGGAACGGACCAGTTCCTGCACGGTGTTGTACCCGGCGTGGGTGATCGCGGCGTCGGCGTGCCGGTACACGTCGTAGGCGGGCCCCAGGTACGGGCGGACCCGCACCGGCCCGGGCAGGCCGGGTGGCACGAGGACGGCTCCGTCGAAGTGCGGGCCGGTGAGCACCAGGACGTCGACGCCGGCGGGGCGTCCGCGCGTGAACGCGCGGATGCCGTGCAGCGCGGCCGTGAGGAATCCGGGCGCGTCGTCGTGCCCGCCGCCGCCGGCCACCACCGCGACCCGGAGGGCGCGGGTGTCCTCGGGCCAGGGCGACCGGTCGTCGAGCAGCGGTCGGACGACGTGGGGCACCCCCAGCACGCGCACCCCGTGGACGGTCTCCTCCGGTCCGGGCTCGCCCAGCAGGTAGATCGTGCCGATGGCGGGCGTGTGGCGGGAGACCCAGTGGGGCGGGTCGGGGCGGTTGCGCTGGAAGCGGTGCACCAGGAACTGGGGGCAGCCCAGCCGGGCGGCCTGGTCGTACAGTTCCCGCTGCACCGTCACGTCGTGCAGCACCACGTCGTCCGGCCGCAGCACCCAGGCGACCATGGCCCGGGCGAGACCGTGGTCCACCGCGGGGCCGGTCCCGTGCAGTGGCTCGCCGACCAGGCTGTCGGCGTCGGTGGGCAGGACGGTCTGGGCGAAGCCGTAGTCCTCGATCAGCCGTTGGGGCCGTTCGGTCAGCAGCAGGGAGTCCCGGCCCAGCCCGCGCAGTTCGCGGTGGACGGCGATCTGGCGGGAGACGTGGCCCAGCCCCCGGCCCCAGGTGAAGGAGACCACACGGCCGTTCACGGCTTCAGCCGCCGATCATCGACATGCTGCGGTCGGGCCGGACGAAGTCGGGGTGGTTGATCTTGTGTCCGGGCCACTTGTGCCAGAGCGCCTCGCGGACCAGCCGTTCCAGTTCGGCGTCGTCGGCACCGGAGCGGAGCGCGGTGCGCAGGTCGGTCTCCTCCAGCGCGAACAGGCAGACGCGGAAGGCTCCTTCGGCCGTGGTCCGCATGCGGTTGCAGCTGTCGCAGAAGGGCTTCGTCACCGAGGGGATGAAGCCCAGGACCCCCGGGGCCCCGTCGGCGAAGCGGAAGGAGGTGGCCGGCTGCGGCGCGTCCTGGACGACGGGGGCCAGGTCGTAGGCCGCGGAGACCGCCGCCAGCGTCTCGGCGGCCGGGACGACCTTCTCCCGCTCCCAGGTCCGCTCCGCGTCCAGCGGCATGTACTCGATGAAGCGCACGTCGTAGCCGCCTTCCCGCGCCAGGCGGGCGAAGTCGACGGCCTCGTCCTCGTTGCTGCCGCGGATCACCACACAGTTGATCTTGATCGGGTCGAATCCGGCCTCGCGGGCCGCCTCCAGCCCCGCGGTCACCTTGTCGAAGGCGTCCCGACGGGTCATCTCGGCGTAGCGGTGCCTCATCAGGGAGTCGCAGGACACCGTGATCCTGCGCAGCCCCGCCTCCCGCAAGGGGCGGGCCAGACGGTCCAGCAGCAGCCCGTTGGTGGTGATGGAGACGTCCACCCCCTCCAGCGCGCACACCCGGGCCACGATCTCGGACAGTTCCCGGCGGACGGTCGGCTCCCCGCCGGTGATCTTGAAGTCGCGCACCCCGAGGGAGTGGAAGAGCCGGGCGAGCCGGTCGATCTCGTCGACGGTGAGGAGCTCCTCCTTCTCCAGCCAGGGCAGCCCCTCGGCCGGCATGCAGTAGGTGCACCGCAGATTGCACTTGTCGATCACGGAGATCCGGAGGTCGCCGCCGACCCGGCCGAACGTGTCGATGAGCGGGCCGCCGGTCGGAGCGGGTCCCGGATTGCGCCAGTCAGCCTTGGGCTTGGTCATGTCGGTCGGTCCTTCGGTCGGTGGAGCCGGTGCGTACGGGGAGCAGCTCCTCGAAGCGCGCCAGCACCTGGTCGGGGTTCAGCTCGGAGGTGTCGAGGTGGTGGACGGGGATCCGCGGGGCGAGCTCCTCGGCCACGTCCTCGAAGCACTGGGCCACCAGGGACACGTAGGAGCTGGTGAACGAGCGCTCCAGGACGCGGTCGCGGCGGCGCAGCCGGCGCATCAGCACGTCGGTACGGGCGGTCAGGTGGACCACCGCCTCGGGCGGCGGCAGCGCGGAGGTGATCAGGTGGTGGTAGCGGTAGTACGTCTCGTACTGCTGGGCGCTCAGGGCGCCGCTCAGCCGGAGCGCCTTGGCGTAGGCGAGCGAGCTGTGCACGTCCTGGTCCATGACGCCGCTCTCGCCGGTGCGGAGGTTCTGCAGGACCCGCAGCAGCAGGGTCTCCATCTGGCAGAAGAACCCCGAGGCGTCGTCCCCGCGCAGGTAGCGGGTCAGGTAGTTGTCCGGGCCCGGGCCCCGGTCCCGGTCCCGGCGCACCGGGACGATGTCCCGCACGTGCTCGGTGTCCGGGGCGCGGGCGGTGTGCCGCTTCAGCAGGGTGCTCTTGCCGACGGCGGGCGGGCCGATGACCACCACGCGGGCCGCTCCGTCCCTGCGCCACAGCGCGGGGACCGGATCGATCAGCCGCCGCGCCTCGTCCTCGATCTCGGCCACGGCACGGATCCCGCCGTCCGCGGCGTCGCCGGGGCGGTGCCGCAGCAACTCGCCGACGCAGTACGCGGATGCCGCGTCGAGTCCAAGGCCCTCCCCGGTACCGGACTGCGGCGGGCTCCAGCGCAGGTCCGGGCCGGGTGCGGTACGCCGGGAGGCGCCCGCGTACCGGTGGACGAACACCCGCAGGTCGTGGGGCGCTTCCCCGTGGGGGCCGGGCGGGAGGTGGAGTTCGGTGAGGTAGCGCAGCCGGGCCGCGGCCACGCGCTGGCGGCAGGCGTGGCGGGCCACGTCTGCGGCGGTCTCCCGAGCCGTGGTGCCCGGTGGCACGACGGCCCAGGGCAGGCCGGGCCGCTCGTCGGCCGACCGCGGTTCGGTGAGCAGGACCCGGTCCTGCCCGTCGAGGATGACGCACGCGGCGCGGAGGTGGTCCGGGCGGTGCCGGGGCGGTAGTTCGGTGAGCATCACGGTCCTTGAGGTCGGTCGGAGACGGCCGGGGGCGGTCGGGGTCAGCCGGTGCCGGCCGGTGGCGGCCCGGTCCTCGCGTACGCCCGGCGGGCCAGTTCCGCGAGGGCGAGCAGGGCGACCCGCTCCGCGAAGGCGACCGGGTCCACGGTCCGTCCGGCCTTCCGTACGGTCTCCCGGGGCGGCAGCAGCCAGGAGAACCGCACGTCACCGCCGAGCAGTGCGTGCAGGACGGCGTCCGGTGGCGCCGACGGGCGGGACAGCGCCGCCCGCACGCGGAAGTCGGGCTGTTCCACTGCCGGGTCCTCCGGCCCGGGGGCGGCCTCGACCAGACCGTGGAGCCGGCACCCGGGCGACTCCTGGAGGACCAGGGCCCACAGGCCGTCGGACGGCCCCTCCAGCGGGGGCACGCCGAGCCACCAGCAGCGCTCGGCTCCGCCGGTCACGGCCGGGTCGGGGCCGACGGGGCCGAGCAGTTCGCCGTCCCAGCCCCGGCGGGCCAGGTCGGCACGGAGCCGCTCGGCCGAGACGGGGAACAGCGAGGCCGCACGCCACCGGGGCACTCGTACCCCGGGGGGAAGCGCCGCGGCTACCCGCCACCGGCGGACGGGAGAGCGCTCGATGTTCGCCAGCAACCGCCGGTAGGAGGAGCCCGGGAACCGCACCCCGCCACCGAGGTGGGGTTGGGCGTCCAGCAGGCTCGTCAGCACGAGCAGTCCCACGCCGTCGTCCGGCCCTGGCCCGGGCGCGGGCGCGGGCCACTCGCCGCGCCCGAGCACACCGAGGTAGTGCGTACGACCGGCGTCGGTGAACGTTCCGGACGCGGCGGACGGGTCCTCGCCCCGCGCCAGGCAGCGGGCGACGCGCGGCCAGAACCGGGGCGGCTGCTCCCCGGCCCGCGGCTGCGGCCGGACGACCGGGGGAAGGGCATGGGCCGGCGGCGCGGAGGGCGGAAGCACCGGAGGCACCGGACGGTCCGGGAGCCGGGCGTCGAGCTCGTGGTCCAGCTCCACCAGCGCCGAACCGAGCCGGGTGCGCAGCAGGATCGCGAACAGCCCGGTGCCCGACAGCATCACCGCCCCGGTGGCGGGGACCGGGTCATGCCGGCTGGTGACAACGGCGGGGCCGGCGTCGGGATCGGCCGCCGGCCCGGGCCGCACCTCGCGCAGCCGCCCGCCGTACTGCGCCGCGGAGTAGCCCAGGCGCCCGTCGAGCAGGTCGTCCAGATCCCGGACGGAGACCGCCAGTTCGACGTCCGGCACGCTCGCCGACGGCAGGGCGGACAGCGTGCCGTCGACGCCCAGCCGTACGGTCCGCTCCGCGAGCGGTTCCGCGTCGGCGCCCACCGTGACGAAGCGGTACGCGGTGGCGCGGAGCCGGCCCCGGGCGGCCGCCGCGAGCTCGGGCAGGCCGGGCACCGTCACCCGGCCGGAGGGGGCGTCAGCCCCGGGAAGCCCCGGTGGCCAGGGGAACAGCCGGTCCAGTGCCGCCGCTCCGCCGTGGCCGTCCGGCGCGCTCCGGCCGTCCCCGGCGGCGGGACCGGGGCCCGCGGCCAGCCGGCCGATCCAGCTTCCCGGACGGTAGCTGCGGTCGCGCGGCTCGTCGGTGGCCCGCACCCAGTCCACGGCGGCCTCCTCCCACCGCACGGTCCCTCCCGTCACGGTGAGCCGGTCTCCCGGGCCGGGGCGCAGCACCCGGCGCTCCGGGTCGTCCGCGCGCAGCGCCCGGTCGACCAGCCGGGGCGGTACGGGGAACTTGTGCCCGTTGAGCCAGGCCGCCTCGCCCAGCCCGTACTGCCCCTCCGGCAGCGGGACCACGTGTGCGGGGCGGACCTGTGCCATCAGCGCCGTCAGCGGATCGGACCAGTCCGGGTCCACCCCGGGTGGGACGCCCTCCACACTGCGGGTCTCCTCGATCGGCTGGCAGGGAGCCAGCAGGACGTCCGGCGGTGGTCCGTCGGCGAGCAGCCGCCGCACCCACGCGGGCGTGACCAGGCTGTCGACCATGTGCCAGACGAAGGCGTCCCGGGTGCGGACCGAGAGCCCATGCTCGGGGACGGCCATCGTCGAGGGCGTCCACGTCAGTTCGACGCCCCGGCGGGGGCTGAACGCCGTCCAGTCGCGCACCACGACGGTGTCGCGGAAGCCCAGCCGGCGGAGGGCGTGCGCGATCCTCGGGTCGTCGGGGTGCAGGACCGGCAGCGCCCGGTCGAGCCGGGCCAGGGAGGCGAGGTCGAAGTGGTCGCGGTGGGAGTGGGAGATCCACACCGCGTCGGGCCGGGGCAGCGCGTGCGGCAGGACGCGTCGGGCGGGGGCGAAGCCGAGGAGGCCGCCGCGGTAGCTGTCGTGCAGGTGGGGGTCGCAGAGCAGGGTGAAGGCGTCCGCCCGGATCAGGACCGTCGCGTGTCCGCCGAGCTCTAGCGCGACCGGCATGCCGCGCTCTTCAGGGAGGCGGCCAGGCCGCGGAACGCCCGCCCCCGGCAGTACAGCCGGGCCTTCTCGTCCGCGGTCATCTGGCCGAGCGTGCGTCCGTCGCCGTCGTCGGGCACGAACACGGTGTCGTAGCCGAACCCGCGGTCGCCGAGCGGGCGTTCGGTGATCCGGCCCCGGGCGACCCCTTCGCTGACCACCCGCCGTCCGTCCGGGTAGCAGAGCAGCGCCACGGTGCGCACCCGGGCTCCCCGGCCCGGGGCGGCGACACCCGCCATCTCGGCGAGCACCTTGGCCACGTTCGCGGCGTCGCCCGCGCCCTCGCCGGCGTAGCGGGCCGAGAACAGCCCGGGAGCGAGGCCCAGGGCGTCCACCTCCATCACGGTGTCGTCGGCCACCGCGGGCAGGCGGGTCGCGAGGGCCACCGCGGAGGCCTTGAGGTAGGCGTTCTCCTCGACCGTCGTCCCGTCCTCGACGGTCTCGGGAAGCCATCCGGGCCGGGGCAGCAACTCCAGGACCCCGTAGAGCAGTTCGACGATCTCGGCGGCCTTGCGGGGATTGCCGGTCGCCAGTACGGCGTGCATCATGCGGGCGTCCCGTCCACGTGCCGGGAAGGGGCCCGGTCGTCCCTGCGCCCCGGCAGCACCTCGGGTTCCGACCTGCTGTGGCCCATGGCGAGGTAGCCGCCGTCGACCGGCAGGTCGGCGCCGGTGATGAACGACGCGCCGGGCCCGCAGAGGAACAGCACGACGGCCGCGACCTCCTCCGGCTGCCCCACCCGCCGCAGGATGTGGTGGTCGCCGAGCACGGGCCCCCAGCGCGCCCGGTCGCCGCCGGTCATCCGGTCGGTCTCCGGGGTCCAGATCAGGCCCGGCGAGACGCTGTTGACCCGGATGCCGTCGTCCGCCAGGTCGAGCGCCTGGCAGCGGGTCAGCGCGAGCAGCGCCCCCTTGCCGGCGCTGTACGTCCACTGGCGGGGCTGGGCGATGTGCCCCGAGACGGACGCGACGTTGACCACCGAGGCCCCTCGCGCCCTGCGCAGCACGGGGGCCAGCGCCGACGTCATCATCGCGCTGCCCTTGACGTTCACGCCCAGGCTCCGGTCCCAGTCCGCGGGGCCGGCGCCCTCGCCGAGGGCCAGGAAGCTCGCCGCGCAGTTGACCAGCGACCGGACCGGCAGCGCCGTCCCCTCGGCCGCCCGCGCGGCCTCCAGGCAGTCCGCGTGCCGCGAGATGTCGCCCACCACCACGGAGGCCGCCGGGCCGAGTTCTCCGGCGACCCGGCGCAGCCCGTCGGAGTCCCGGTCCACCAGGACGGCGTGGGCTCCCGCGCCGACGAAGGCGTGGGCGACGGCGCGACCGATGCCCGACGCGCTTCCGGTGATCACACAGGTCGTGTCCGCGAGACCCGGACGAGGTGCGGAACGAGGCTTCGCGGGGTCGGGGTGAGGGTGGGGCGCCATGTCCCGCCTCCTCGGCTTGGAGCGACGGCGATCAGTCGTCGGACGAACCACCTACCTGTGACTTATGGTGCACGTGGCGATACGCACCGCAACCCAGCCCCCTCGCCTTCCCTGCCCGCCCCGCCCGCCGCCTGCCGGAGGAACGCCCGTGCACCCGCCCGTGACGACCGGATTCCCGGTGCCTCCCGAGGACCGCCGGCCCCCGCCGCGCACCGGCCGGACGCGAGCCCATTGGGAGGCTGCCGCCGACCGCCCGCCGGAGGCTCTGCAGCCCCTCACCCGCCCGGGCGGGGCCGCGGTGAACCCGCCCGGCACGCCCCGGTCGGTCGTCGGAGGTCCGGATGTCCTCCCCGGGTGAGCTCTTCGCCTCCGGCGCGTCGCACTACGCCCGCTACCAGCCGCGGTACCCGCGGGAGCTCTTCGACTTCCTCGCCGAGGCCTTCGGGCTGAACGGGACCCAGACGGCCCTCGACCTCGGATGCGGACCAGGCATCCTCGCCCTCCCGCTGTCCCGGCTGGTCGCCCACGTCATCGCCGTGGACCCGGAACCGGGCATGCTCGAAGAAGGCCGGTCGATCGCCGAACGGCAGAACGTCGGCACCATCCGGTGGAGGCGGGGAGACTCCTCGGACCTGCGCGCGCTGGGCCTTCCCCCGCTGGACCTCTGCGTCATGGGCAGGTCGTTCCACTGGATGTCCCGCGAGCAGGTCCTCGCCGACCTCGACGGCCTCGTCAACCCTCGGGGCGGCGTGGTCATCGTCGCCACGGAACCGACCGGGACGGCGTGGTCGCGCGCCGTGGACGAGGTACGGGAGGCGTACCGCACGCTCCCCGGCGGCGGAGACGACGGCTCCCGCCCGGAACAGGAGGAGTCGAACCGCGAGATCCTCCGTCGCTCCCCCTTCCCCCGCGTCACGGCCGCGCACTGGACGTACCGCGTCGACCGCACCCTCGACGAGGTCATCGGCCTCCAGTTCTCGCACTCCTCCTTCACCCCCGCCCGGCTCGGCGGCCGGAAGGACGCCTTCGAACGGGACCTGCGGACGGCGCTGGCCGGCATCAGCCCGGACGGCCGCTTCGAACAGACCGTCCGTACCGAGGCGTTGACCGCGACGCGGCGGCATCGAGGCCTCCGCCCCGGCCGGGCTCCGTCCGCGCGATCATGAGCGGAGCCAGACGGCCGGTGCGGCGACAGCGACCGTGCCGGGGCCGGTCGTGAGGCGCGGAACCCGGATCCTGTCCATGACCGGGCGGGACGCCCGGACGGTGCCGGTCCGGCCGGAACCGGTCGTCGAGGTCGCCTTCGACGGCCTCCGGCGCGGCCCCCGCCACCCCGCCGGGCCGGCCCGGCGGTTCGCCCGGGCGGTGCGCTGCCGGCCGGACAGGAGCGCCGCCGAGGCCCATACGGTGGCCTCCGTACGGGAGTTGGCCACCGCCGAAGGCTTGTGAGGCCGTCCGCGCGGCCGGGTCCGCCGACTCTTCCGATGAAGTACCGCGGGTTGAACGCATTGTGCGGCCATGGGGGTTCACGCACAGGGGCCGATTCAGCCGTTCTCGGTCCGGCCACCGTACCCGTCCGTAAGCGGACCGGCGACGGCTAGTTTGACCGTGACAACGAGAGGCGGCCGCCGGGCAGCCGGCGCCGCCCTGGCGAAAGGTGCCCGACATGCAGGTGAGCGTCGACCGGGACCGTTGCTGCAGCTCCGGCATGTGCGTGACGAACGCCCCCGCGGTCTTCGACCAGGACGAACGGGACAGTCTGGTGAGACTCCGTCAGACCGTCCTGCTGCCCGAGCAGTTCGACGACGTCAGACTCGCCTCCGAGCTCTGCCCGGGCCGGGCGATCACCGTCACCGGGGACGAGCCCGCGCGGACCGGGGCCTGACGGACCCCCGCCGCAGGCCGCCGGGAACCCTCCCGGGCCCCGAACCCCACGAGAACACCCGCGACGTGAGGAGACCCCCGCCGTGACCACCGCACCCACCACCCCCGTCCTCCCACTGCCGGCCCGGCACTCCGGCGGCTGCCCGTTCGGCCCGCCGCCCGCGTACCCCGAGGCCGCCGCCGCCGGGCCGGTGACCAGGGCCGTGCTGCCCGACGGCGACCTCTGCTGGCTGGTCACCGGCATCGCCGAGGTCCGCACCGTACTGTCCGACCGCCGGTTCAGTGCCGACATACGCCACCCGACCTTCCCGCTGCTGATCGCCGGCGCTCGCGAGCTGATCACCGACAATCCGGACTTCCTGCGGCTCGACGACCCCGAGCACGCCCGCCAGCGCCGCATGCTCACCGGGGAGTTCCTGGTCAAGCGGGTGGAGGCGCTGCGCCCGGAGATCCAGCGGATCGTGGACGAGGCACTGGACCGGATGACCGCGGGCCGGACCACGGCCGACCTGGTCACCGACTTCGCGCTGCCGGTGCCCTCGCTGGTGATCTGCCTGCTGCTCGGCGTGCCGTACGAGGACCACGACCGCTTCCAGCGCCTGAGCCGCACGATGCTCAACCGGGAGAGCACCGTGGAGCAGCTCCGGGAGGCCCAGGAGGAGGTCCATGACTACCTGCGCGACCTGACGGCCCGCAAGCGCGCACAGCCGGAGGACGACGTCCTCAGCCGGCTCGCGGCGCGGGACGACCTGACCCCGGTCGACGTGGCCGCCATGGGCGTGCTGCTGCTGGTCGCCGGGCACGAGACGACCGCGAACATGATCGCGCTGTCGACCGCGCTGCTGCTGGAGCACCCCGAGCAGATCCCCGGCCTGGCCGACCCGGCCACCCTGCCGGGCGCGGTGGAGGAGCTGCTGCGGCTGCTGACCATCGTGCACACCGGCCTGCCCCGGGTAGCGCTGGAGGACGTGGAGCTGGGCGGCGTCACCGTCCGGGCCGGGGAGGGCGTGATGGCGATGCTCTCCACCGCCAACCGGGACGAGGCGGCGTTCGGCGGCGCCGGCCACCGGGCGACGGACGAGCTGGACGTGTACCGGGACGCCCGGCGGCACCTGGCGTTCGGCTTCGGCGTGCACCAGTGCCTGGGCCAGCCGCTGGCCCGCGCCGAACTCCAGATCGCCCTGGAGACGCTGTTCCGCCGGCTGCCGGGGCTGCGGCCGGCCGGCGAGCGCGAGTTCCGTACCGAGTCGTTCATCTACGGGATGCGGTCACTGCCCGTGACCTGGTGAGCGGGGCCCGAGGGAGAACTCTCACCGGAGTACCGGCCGGATCCCTGGCTAACTGAGGTGCGGAAACGGCTCGTCCGGGACCGGCACGCCGAGGAAGGGGGCTAGCCGTTCGTACCCCTCGCCCCCGACGACGTCGAGGACGAGCAGGTCGTCGGCCCGGTCCGCGAAGTACCGGGCCACCTCGGCGACATGCCGCCGGTACACCCCGCGGAACCGCTCCGCGTGGAACGCGTGACAGCCGTACACCGCGGCCCGCAGGAAGCGCTGGAGGTCGCCTTCGAGACGGACGTCCCGGCCGTCGCCCCGGTCCGGCAGCGGTCGTTCCCAGTGCGTCCGGCAGGACCGCAGCCAGCTCTCCTCCTCGCGGACGGTCAGCACGAACCTGCTGCCCGGCCAGGCGAGGTCGAGGTCCTGGTAGTACGGCACGACGGTGATGTCGGTGAGGCCGTCGTGCGATTCGAGCAGCGGGAACCGCGCGCTGCCGGCCAGCAGCGTGCGGTAGGTGGCCCCGTCGACCGGGTAGTGGACGACGTCGAACCCCAGGACGCCCAGGGCCGCGGTCAGGGAGCGCGTGCCCGTGCGCGTCAGACCGAGGCCGAAGACCTTCGGCGGGCGCGGGCGGCCGCCGTCGCGCTCGGACGGGACCGGCTGGAAGCGCTCGGAGGGGTCCGGCTGGAAGGAGGATGCGCTCACATGGGAACCCAACGACGCGGAGCCCCGCGGGGGTACGGAGCCGCCCGGCATCGTGTCGTCACGGCGCCGGCCTCGTTCTAGCGGGTGTGAACGATCCGTCCCGCCCCGTCGCCTCCCGCGAGGGCCTCCCCGGGGCCACGGTCTGGCTGACCGGCCTGCCCAGCGCCGGCAAGTCGACGATCGCGTGGGCCCTCGCCGCGCAACTGCGGGCCGAGGCCCGCCGGACCGAGGTGCTGGACGGGGACGAGATGCGCGGCCTGCTCTCGGCCGGCCTCGGCTTCTCCCGGGCCGACCGGGACACCAACGTCCAACGGGTGGGCCTGGTGGCCGAGTTGCTCGCCCGCAACGGCGTCCTCACGCTGGTGCCGGTCATCGCCCCGTACGAGCAGGCCCGCGAGGCGGTGCGCAGGCGGCACGAGAAGTCGGGGACGGCGTACCTGGAGGTCCACGTCGCGGCGCCGGTCGAGGTCTGCGCCCGGCGCGACGTCAAGGGCCTCTACGCGCGGCAGCGCGAGGGGCTGCTCACCGGCCTGACCGGGGTGGACGACCCGTACGAGGAACCGGAGCGGCCGGACCTGAGGCTGGACACGGACCGGCAGAGCGAGGCCGAGTCGGTCAGGGCGCTGCGCGCGCTCCTGACCGACCGGGGACTGTGCGCGTCGTGACGGCCGGCGGCGCTCCGGCCGACGGACCGGGCACGGGCCCGCCCGGCCTCTCCCAGCTCGACCTGCTGGAGTCGGACGCCGTGCAGATCATCCGGGAGGCGGTGGGCGAGTGCGGGCGGCCCGTGCTGCTCTTCTCCGGCGGCAAGGACTCCATCGTCCTGCTGCACCTGGCGCGCAAGGCGTTCGGCCCCGCGCCGCTGCCCTTCCCGCTGCTCCACGTCGACACCGGGCACAACTTCCCGGAGGTCCTCGCCCACCGGGACAGCCTGGTCGCCGCCCACGGGCTGCGCCTGCACGTCGTCTCCGTCCAGGAGTTCATCGACGACGGGCGGCTGCGGGAGCGGCCCGACGGCAGCCGCAACGTGCTGCAGAGCGTCCCGCTGACGGCCGCGATCGAGCGGCACGGGTTCGACGCGGTGTTCGGCGGGGCCCGCCGGGACGAGGACCGGGCCCGGGCCAAGGAGCGGGTGTTCTCGATCCGCGACGGGTCCGGCGGCTGGGACCCGGGGCGCCAGCGCCCCGAGCTCTGGCGGCTCTACAACGCCCGGTGCGGCCCCGGCGAACACGTCCGGGTCTTCCCGCTGTCCGACTGGACCGAGCTCGACGTCTGGCAGTACATCGAGCGCGAGGGCGTCGGCCTCCCCGCGCTCTACTACGCCCACCGGCGGGAGGTGTTCGCCCGCGCGGGCATGTGGCTCACCCCCGGTGCCTGGGGCGGCCCGGGGGAGGGCGAGCGGCTGGAGACCCGGCTGGTCCGCTACCGCACGGTCGGCGACATGTCCTGCACCGGAGCCGTCGAATCGGACGCGACGACCCCGGCCCAGGTCATCGCGGAACTCGCGGCCTGCCGCTCGACGGAGCGCGGCGCCACCCGTGCGGACGACCGGCTCTCCGAGGCGGCGATGGAGGACCGCAAGCGGGAGGGGTACTTCTGACGCCCGCCCGCCGCTGCCCCCGGGCCCGGAGGGGTCCAGCCGTCCCACTGGCAGTCGCCGGGCTCCGGGTCCGGCGGTCGTTCAGCGGTTGACCGCCCGCATCCCGTCCTCGTCGTAGCGCTCGCCCGCGACCTCGGGCAGCTCGGCCTCGATGCGGGCCAGGTCCTCGGCGGTCAGCTCGACGTCGACCGCGCCCGCGTTCTGCTCCAGGTAGCTGCGGCGCTTGGTGCCCGGGATCGGCACGAGGTGCTCGCCGCGGGCCAGGACCCAGGCGATCGCCAGCTGGGCCGGGGTGACCTGCTTCTCCGCGGCGATCTCCTTCACCTTCCCGGCGAGCCGGAGGTTGGCCGCCAGGTTGGCCTCGGTGAAGCGCGGGTTGGTGCGGCGGAAGTCGTCCTTGTCGAGCTCGTCCGGGGAGCTGAAGCGGCCCGCGAGGAAGCCGCGGCCGAGCGGGGAGTACGGCACGAAGCCGATCCCGAGCTCCCGGCAGGTGGGGAGGACCTCGGCCTCCACGTCCCGTGTCCAGAGCGAGTACTCGCTCTGGACGGCGGTGACCGGGTGAACGGCGTTGGCGCGGCGGATGGTCTCGGCGCTCGCCTCGCTCAGTCCGATGTACCGGACCTTCCCCTCGGCGACCAGTTCGCCGAGCGCGCCGACGGTCTCCTCGATGGGCACCTCCGGGTCGACCCGGTGCTGGTAGTACAGGTCGATGCGGTCGGTGCCGAGCCGCGCGAGCGAACCGTGGACGGAACCGCGGACGTGCTCGGCCGAGCCGTCCTGGCGGCCCACGGTCGACATGTCGCCCGGAACGGCGCCGTCCATGCGGTAGTTGAACTTTGTGGCGATCACGTACTCGTCACGGTGTCCCCGGACGGCCTCGCCGACCAGGGACTCGTTGGTGAGCGGCCCGTAGACCTGCGCCGTGTCGAGGAACGTGATGCCGAGGTCCAGGGCGTGCCGGATGGTCGCGACGGCCTCGTCCTGGTCGGCGGTGCCGTAGAAGGCGGACATCCCCATGCAGCCGAGGCCGATGGCCGACACCTGGAGGTCCCGCAGACTGCGCTGTTGCATGTGACGTGCCAGCCCTTCGTCCCGATCTTCCCGCGGCCCGACGCCTTCCGACGCCCCGGTCCGGGTGACCGGTCGGCCTCGTCTTCCGGAGAGGACCTTACGGTGCCGGGGCCTTCCGGCGGCGCCGGGTGGGGGACGCCGGCGCGGCGCCATTCCGTGGACGATCACGCCGGCGCAGAGTCTTCGATCGGTGCCAGGGGGCGTTGTCGGCCGACGCGCCACCTGATCCGATGTCCAGGCGTCACTCAGACGACGGTGCCGACGGCGGAGGAGCTTCCAGGGCCCTGCCAGCCGGTGTCCGAGGGCCAGAGGACGGAGACGTCGAGGACCCGTTCGACGAGGTCTGGGATCCACGGTTCGTCGGGCGGCGAGGTGAGGACAAGGTGGAGCCGCTCGGGAGTTCCACCCGCCATCAGCCCGATCTCCCGCACACGGACGGCGCCGGACCGTACGGCGTGGTAAGAGGTGTGGCCGGCCGGAAGGACCTCGTAGACGATCGGACCGCGCTCTCCGGGCCGGACGACATCGGCGATCGATGAGTCCTGCGGCTTGTGCCCGGCCTCGAAAAGGCCGGCCATGAGACGGTGGCGCACTGCCTCGTGCCGGAGGCAGGTCCGGTCGGCCTCGGCTGCGGCAGCGAGTTCTGTCTCCAGGAGAGCAGCTGGCGTGGTTCCGGCAGGTACCGCGGACGGCGTGGCTTCGGCAGACGCCTCCGCGGATTCCTCGGTTGTGAGTTTCGCCAGGGCGGCGACTGCCCGGTCCCGCCAGCCGCTGCTCCGGAGGATCTCGCTGAGCCGGTCCAACTCGGCCGTGTCAGCCGACCGTGCGGCTTCCGAAAGGCCGGAGGAGAAGTCCCGCAGCATCGTCAGGTCGGCGGGGGACGGGGAGCCGAGGAGCTGCCAGACGGATAGCCAGTCGGTCTGGTCGCGACGGAGACAGCAGGCGACCATGCCGTCGAGTTCCCTGAGACCGGTCTCGGGCGGTGCCGCCGGGACGTCGTCACCGAGGGCGGTTAGGACTGCCAGCGCGGCCCTGCACCGTTCGGCCGAGCGCTCCGTGACCGGATGGCGCCCGAAATCGTTCGCCGACACGACGTACACGCCGGAGCGGTGCTGCACGACCCAGACATCCAGTTCCTGCCCGGCCTCGGGTGTCCGGTCACTGGGCCTCAGCTTCAGGATGAACCGCCGCTGCCGGTCCTCCGCCACCGGGGTGACCCTCCAGTGAAGCTGGTCACCGTGGGCGAGGGCGCGTACCCGTAGTTCGGTACCGGCGGCGAGTTCGTCCGCCTCGCCGAGGCCGGAGGCCGCCAGGATCTCCGCGTCCATTGGGGTGGGTTTACGCAGGAAGATCACTGAGCTGCCGTCCGGCGAAAGGCTCCAGGTGCGTCCGGGAGCGAGGACGAGGTGACTGCCCCGCGACCCGGTCTCGATGTGACCGCCGGACAGATCCGCCGCGAGCGCGTTGCGGAGCCGACCAAGGAAGGCGTCGGTCTGATCCTGCCTGTCCGAGGTGAGATTGGCGTACGCGGCTCGAGCCTCGACGCTCACCTGGATCTGCTCGGCCGCCAGGGCACGTACCGCCGCCGTGTCCTGGAGATCAAGGGCGCGGTCGGAGGCGAGGCCGGAGGACCTGTATCGGGACGGGACCCCGGCCAGGAACTGCGCCGGGCTCCGCTCGCCGTGCACGCTTCGGTAGCCGGTCAGGGCCGTCCCGTCGTGGCTCAAGACGAACCGGTAGCCGTTGAGGTCGACGAGTCGGTAGCCGTCCGACTGCTGCGCCTGGCGCCCGTCGGTCAGGAACCTGGCGATCACGCCGCGAATCTCGGCCTCGGCCTCCTGGTCGCTGCCACCGTGCGCGGTCACGAAGGCCCGCACAGCGGCCCTGGTCACCCGGAGCCTGCCGAGGAATACCTCCGACGCTTCCAGCAGGGCTCCGAGATCGGCGTCGGTGGGCACCCTGGGCAGGTTGCGGGGCACTGGTCGGTCCGGCACCGCGCTCGTTCGGAAGCCGCCGCAGGAGGTGTCGCGGCACCAGCCGTCGGCGTTCCGCGTGGGCAGGTCGCAGCGCTCGCCGTCCAGGTGGAAGCGCGAGCAGACGGGGCCCCGCGCAGGGTCGGACGGGGGCTCCGGGGCAGGGTGGTCTGGTCCGGCGGTGGGCGACGGGTCGGCGGTGGGCAGCATGACCGCAGGCAGGGGTGAGGCGTGCAGCACAGTCAGCGTCTGGGTGCTTCGGGTCAGGGCCACATACAGCTGGCGCGGGCCCTCGGCACCGCGGGCGGTGATGATCGCGGGCTCCAGGACGAGAACGTGGTCGAATTCCATTCCTTTCGCCTCGCCGGCGGCCAGGATGGTCACCGCCTCCCGGACCTCGTCGGTCATCGCATCCGCGGAGCCCACCAGGAGCTGGACCTGCTGGAGCCAGTCCGAGTCGTCGGGGACGACCAGGGCGATGGAGCGCTGGGTGCGACCGTCCGAGCTGGCCAGTCGAGCGGCGTGCCCGACCGCCTCGGCGAGGAGCTGCCAAGGCGTGGTCTCCACGATTCGCACGGGCTCCCCGTTCGCCTCCTTCACTGCGGCCGGGAAGGGAACAGACGGGGCTACCGCCCGGGCGAGCGGAGCGACGAACTCCATGATCTGGGCCGGCACGCGGTAACTGGTGGTGAGCTCCTCGAGGTGCCAGCCGGCCTCGCCCGCCAGGATCCGGCCGATCCGTTCCCAACTCGGGTAGCTATGCGGTCCGGTGGCCTGCGCGAGGTCGCCGAGCACTGTCATCGACCCCTTCGGATTGCGCCGCCGCAGTGACCTGGCTTGCATGGGAGTCAGGTCCTGGGCCTCGTCCACGACGATGTGGGGATAACGCTGCGGCGTCTCCCCCGAGATGAGGGTGCGCAGCTCTTCGAGGCACACAAGGTCGTCCAGGGTCCACGGCTCGTCCTCGGCACGTTCGGCAGCCGGGCGCGAGAGCAGCGCCTGCTCCGCCGTGTCGAGCACCCCGGCAGCGCACTCGGCCAGCTTGCCCGACGAGTTCAGTAGGCTCCGCAGAGCCTCCTCCGGGCTAAGGGGAGGCCACGCGCGTTCGACGAGCGCGGCAACCTGGCGATGGCGCTCGATACTCTGCCGAACGGTCCGGTCGCGGGCGCGCTGGGGGAAGCCCTGCCGCAGCGCGGCCAGCAAGAGGTCGACCAGTACGTCGCGGAAGCGGTCCCGGCGGGCCCGGTAGTGGCCGGGCCCACTGCGGGTGGCCTCGAAGACGCGGCGGACCTCGGACGCCGGAACCCTCAGGGGTGCGCTGCCCAGGACGATGGTGAACATCGGCTCGTGGCGCTCGTCCGGCGCGGCGGTGACGGCTGCGTCGACGGCGGTCGGTCGGCAGTTGCCCTCGACCCGGCGCCGTAGCACGTCCGCCATACGCTCATCCGACTTGATCCGCCGCACCGACGGTGTGTCCTCGGCCCGCACGGTGCCCTCCCAGAGAAAGGAGAGCTCGACGGCGGTGACGTTGCGCGTGCCCAGGGTTGGCAGCACCCTGCCCACGTACTCCAGGAATCTGCGGTGCGGTCCGACCACGAGGATGTCTTGCGCCTGGAAGCGCTTGTTGTCGATGAGCCAGGTGACCCGGTGGAGACCGACGGCCGACTTTCCGGTACCCGGACCGCCCTGGACGACCAGGACGTCTGTGGACGGGCCAGCCACCAGCGCCATCTGGTCGGGCTGGATTGTCTCGACGATGTCGCGCATACGGCTGCGGCGGGCGCGGTCGAGGTCGCGGAGCAGTAGGTCGTCCACGGCCGGCTTTCCGACTGCGGCGGCGGGGCCGAAGACGTCTCCGGGGGATGGCACGCCCGCCGCCGTTCTGGCGGCGGCCGGGACCAGCGGACCTATCTCGTCGCGGTAGTCTCGGACCGTTCGCTGGTCGCAGTCCAGACGCCGCCGCAACCGAATCTCCCCTGGGGTGTCCGGCTTGGCCAGGCGCCACGTGGTGGCGAGCTTGTTCGTCCAGGAGATGACGACGGTGTCCCGGGTCTCGGCGTCGTGCACCGTCCGCCGCCCGAGGTAGAAGACCTCCGGCTCGCCCGTCTCGTCCGACCGGGTGTCCACCCGCATCGTGACGAGGTTCTCGCCCTCCAGCCGGAACTCCTCTGCCCTGGCCAAGGACTCCGCCCGGGCCGCGATGCCGTCCTTCCCGCTGGCTGCCGCCTGGGCTGACGAGTCGCCGGACAGTTCGGCGAGCTTGGCCTCGTAACAGGCGTACGCGCGGTCGACCGCCTGCTGTTCGGTGGCGATGACGGCCGACCTCGATGACGTGCTCATGTGCTTCCCCTCCTGCGGGGGCCGCACTGCGCGGCCACCCGCCTGCAGCCGCCACCTGACTACCAGAGCGTGCACGCACGTCGGTGCGGAAAGCCACATTCGTTGTGGAAGCGTAGGGTTCCAGAGACTTCGTGCCGCTGCGGGGGCCTGGATGGTACCTCCGGCGGGGCGGAGGCGGTGGGACGTCCGAGCCCTGTGGCCACGGCTACGCGGACAGCGGCCCCGCGCCCGGGCCGGGCGGTGTCCCGTCCTCGGCCGCCGCCAACGCGCCGCGGGCCGCTAGGAGTTCGCGGAGCCGCTGGTGGGGGAGTGCGGGGGAGCGGTGGCCGTCGCGGCCGGTCGTCTCCTCGGCGGTGACCAGGGCGTTCAGCACCGCCTCCTCCACGGCCTGGACGACGGCCTCGTAGAAGGGGTCGATCCGGCCCCAGGGGATGAACCGCAGGGTGTCGTAGTCGGTGTCGCCGGGCTCGCCCCGGGGGAAGGAGCTGCCCAGCGCGCCCGGGTTGGCGGTGGAGAAGGCGAGGAAGACGTCGCCGGAGAAGTGGCCCCCGCTGGTGCCGGTCCGGGCCAGGCCCAGCGGCACCCGGCGGGCCAGCGCCTTGCACTGGCCGGGCAGCAGCGGCGCGTCCGTGCCGATCACGACGATCACCGAGCCGGCCCCGCCGGGGGCGAACCAGTCGTCGTCCTCCATCGGGTTGTCCGCCGACAGCTCCCGCCCGACCGGGACGCCGCAGACCACGAGTTCGCGCCGGTCGCCGAAGTTGGCCTGGACGAAGGCGCCCACGGTGTAGTCGGCGGAGCCGTAGCGGACGACCCGGCTGGCGGTGCCGGAACCGCCCTTGAAGCCGTAGCAGTTCATCCCGGTGCCGCCGCCGACGCAGCCCTCCTCGACCGGCCCGGCCGCCGCCGACTCGATCGCGGCGATCGCGTGCTCGGCGCCGACGTGCGGTCCGTTGATGTCGTTGAGGTAGCCGTCCCAGGTCTCGGCGACCACCGGCAGCAGCCACTGCCGGGCCAGGTCGGGCCGGTGGGCGGCGGTCCAGTCGACGACGCCCCGGTGCACGGTGCCGACGGCGTGGGTGTTGGTCACCATGACCGGGCCGTTGAGCGCGCCGGTCTCCTCGATCCAGGTCGTCCCGGTCATCTCGCCGTTGCCGTTCAGCGCGTACCAGCCGGCCGCGCACGGCGTGCCCACGCCCTCGCGTCCGCGCGGGAGCACCGCGGTGACGCCGGTGCGGACGTGCTCGCCCTCGACGAGCGTGGTGTAGCCGATCCGCACGCCGGGGACGTCGGTCAGGGCGTTGGCGGGGCCGGGGGTGCCGTCCAGGAGCAGGCCGAGGGCGCGGGCCCGGGGGCGTCCGGACGGGGTGGAGAGCGTGGTCATGTGGATCCTTCCTCGCGGGGCAGGGGCAGGGACTGGGGCGCGGGAGGTCAGTCGCGGGGGCGCGCGGCCGGGCCGTCCACCGCCCGGTCGGGGCGCAGGTCCAGGCAGCCGGTCGCCGTCCGGGCGTAGCCGAGCAGCAGCTCCAGCGAGCGCTCGGGCGTGAGCGAGGCGTTGCGGGAGACGATGTGCAGGCCGTAGCCGTCCTCCAGGACGACCAGGTTGGCGGCGAGGTCGAGGGCCGGCCCGGTGGGCTCGAAGTGGCCCTGGGTCCGGCCGATCTCCAGGATGCTGGCGTAGAGGGCGACCTGACGGTCGAACAGGCTCTGCGCGAGTGCGGAGTAGACCGGGTTGTCGTGCGTGGCCGAGCTGAACTCGTACAGCACCAGGGCGAGTTCGTCGTCCGGGCCGTCCGGGAGGCCGAGCCGGGCGCAGGCCACGAGCTTGTCGCGGGCGTCCGGCAGCGCGGCCGCGACGGCGCTGCGGCTGGTGAAGAAGCGGTCGGCGGCGCGCTGGTAGACCTGCTGGAGCAGCTCGCCGATGTCGCTGAAGTAGTAGCTGACCGAGCCCCGGGCGACGCCGGCGGCGTCCGCGATGTCGGCGACGCGCAGCTGCGCCAGGCCGTGCCGTCCGACGGCCTCGGTGGCCGCGAGGACCAGCTGTTCGCGGCGGGCGGCCTGGTTCTTTGCTCGGGCCATCGCATTCCTTGTCACTGATGTCGGATCACGTCGTACCTCTTGACGTGGAACTATCGCAGAACTTTGACTTCTGTGCCAAAGAACTCCGACGAAGTTTCATGGACTCGGAAGGAGCACGATGGCCGATCCCCGCGCCACGGACCCCGCCGCCACCGACCCCGCCACTGCCGCCGCCGGCCCCACCGCCTCGGGCTCCGCGCCGTCGGCCGGCTACGCCCAGGACCTCTCCCGCTCGCTCAGCCTGCGCGAGAACATGCTGATCACCCTCTCCTCGGTGACCCCGGCCTCCAGCGTGTTCATCGTGATGCCGGCGGTGATCCGGGGCCTCGGCGGCGCGGCGGCCGTGGCCTTCGCCCTCGCGGCGGCGGTCGGCGTGCTGATGGCGCTCTGCTACGCGGAGCTGTCCAGCGCCTTCCCGGTCACCGGGGGCGAGTACGCCTTCGCGGCGCGCACCCTCGGTCGGTCCACCGGGTTCGCGCTGTTCGCGCTCAGCCTGCTCGGCGGGGTGCTGGTCACCGCCGTCATCGCCCTCGGCACCGGCGGCTACCTGGGCGTGCTCTGGAGCGCGCTGGACGGGAAGGGGACCGGGCTGGCGGTGATCGCGCTGGCCTCGCTGGTCGCGGTGCTCGACATCCGCACCAACGCCTGGGTCACCGGGGTCTTCCTGCTCCTGGAACTGGCGGCGGTCGCGGTGCTGGCCGTGCTCGGCTTCGTCCACGTCGACCAGCCGGTCTCGGTGCTGTGGACCCCGCAGGCGCTCGGCAGCGCCGGCGGCGACGTGCTGGTCGGGGCGTCCTGGGGGCTGGTCGCCTCGTTCACGACCACCGCGATCTTCGCCTACAACGGCTACGGCACCGCCGTGTACTTCGCGGAGGAGACCAGGCGGGCGTCCTCGATCGGCCGGGTGGTGCTCTGGTCGCTGGGGATCACCGTCGCCGCCGAGTGCCTGCCGCTGGTCGGGGTGCTGCTGGGCACGCCGAGCATGAGCGGACTGATGTCGGCGGCCTCACCGATGAGCTACTTCCTGCTGGAGCGGGCCGGTTCCACCGTCAACACGGTGGTCAGCCTGGGCATCGCCGTCGCCGTCGTCAACGCGGTCATCGCGATCATGCTGCAGAGCGGACGGCTGCTCTTCTCCTCGGCCCGCGACCGGGCCTGGCCGGACCGGGTCGGCGCCCCGCTCGCCTCCGTTCACCCCCGGCTGCGCACGCCCCTCGCGGCGACCCTGACCATGGGCGTGGCCACGCTGCTGGTCGGCTGGCTCGTCTCGCTCGACACGCTGATCCTGGCCACCGGCTCGACCCTGGTCGTGGTCTACGTCCTGGTCGCGCTGTCGGCGCTGTCCGGCCGGATCAGGGGGACCACCGCCACGGCCCCCTACCGGATGCGCGGCTGGCCGTACGTCCCGCTGGGCGTCGTCGCGATCATGCTCTACGTCGGCTACGAGTCGGTGCGGGCCGACTGGCGCCCGATCGCCATCGCGGTCGGGATGACGGCCGTCGGCTACGCCTACTACTACGCCTACCTCCACCCCCGCCGCGCCGACCGCTGGACCATGCCCGACCCGGTCCGGGAGGAGGACGGCGGCGCCACCGGCTGAGGCCCCGGGTGGCTTCCGCCGGGACCGGGGCCGGGACCAGGCCCGGGGAACGCGGCAGCGCCGCCGAGGCCCTCCGCGGTGACGTACCGCGGAGGGCCCGTGCGGGTTCAGCAGCCCAGGTGGTCGCCCGGCACGGTGCCGAGCAGCTGGGTGAAGCGCTGGTAGGCGTCGATCCGGCTCTGCACCTGCGCGGGGTTGCCGCCGTTGCACTCCAGCGAGCCGTTGATGCTGCGGATCGTCTCGCCGAAGCCGTAGCCGTTGACGATCGCGTTGTGCGGGGTCATGGTGCCCGGCCCGTTCTGGGTGTTCCAGTACCAGAGCGCGGTCTTCCAGGCGACGGCCGGGTCGGTCTGCACCAGGTTGGGGTTGCGCAGCAGGTCGATGCCGAGGGCGTCGCCGGCCGCCTTGTAGTTGAAGTTCCAGCTCAGCTGGATCGGGCCGCGCCCGTAGTACGCGGCCTGCCCGGCCGGGCAGCCGTACGGCTGCGAAGTGTCGCAGTAGTGGGGGTAGTTGGCGGTGTTCTGCTCGACCACGTAGACCAGGGCGCCGGTCTCGTGGTTGACGTTGGCCAGGAAGGCCGCGGCCTCCTGCCTGCGGACGGTGTCGCTGCCGGTGGCGGCGAAGGCGGGGTAGGCGGCGAGGGCGTCGATCAGGCCCTGGTAGGTGTAGAAGGCGTTCCGGTTCGGGAACATCTGGTTGAACTGGGCCTGGCTGACCGGGAATCCGCCCGGGTTCGGGGTGCCGGTGGACGTCGGCGTGGCGGTCGGGCTCGGGCCGGTGCCGCAGCCGCCCTGGTCGGACCAGACGCCGGAGCCGCCGGTGCTGGGCGGCTCGTTCTGGGTCCACCACTTGGCGAGCCAGTTGTGGCCGTTGTAGGAGACGGCGGCGCCGCCGGTGTAGACGGCCGAGGAGCTCCAGGGCGTGGCGCAGACGGCGGCGCTGGCGTTGGTCGCGGGCAGCAGCAGGAGCACCGTCAGCGCCGTGGCGACGGCGGAGAGCAGTGCGAGCAGGCGTTTCGTAGACACTTGATCACCCCTTGTGCGGTGTGGGGCCGCAGGGTCGTGGAGGTAGGGACGTCGGGGCAGGGGAGCCGGGCCCCGCGGGGTGGGGGCACGTCGTGGGGGACGGGCCGACAGGGGTGCGGGCCGGTGCGGGGCTGCCCCAGACTCAAGCGGAGTGGTCTATACCTGTCAAGGGGTTCCGGGCAAAAGACGCCCCCGCGAGCGGCGCGGTGGGCGGCGCCGGGGCGGTGGGGCGTGCGGAGGCCGGCCCGGGTGGTCACAGGTCCGCGAGGTCCGCGAGGTTGGCGATCAGGTCGGCGAGTCCGGCGTCCAGCGGGATCAGCGGGCGCCATCCGGTCGCGGCGCGGAACCGCGAGGAGTCCGCGACGGTGCTCCGCAGGTCGGTCGGCAGCGCGTGCTCCGGCGGGGGGACGGAGACCACCGGCACGGCGGGACGGCCGGTCCGCACCGCGACGCCGTCGGCGATCGCCCGGAAGACCCGCCCGAGCGGCTCCCCGTGCCCGGTGCCGAGCACCCAGTGCCGGCCGGCGACCGCGTCGGGCCGGTCCAGGGCGGCCAGGAAGGCCCGCCCGGTGTCGTCGACGTGGAGCAGGTCGCGCCGCACGGAGCCGTCGTGCCACATCGTCAGCGGCTCCCCGGCCAGGGCGCGGCGCACCATCGTCGCCAGCACCCCCCGGTCGCCCCGCCCCGCCGGTGCGCCGCGGCCGTAGACCGTCGGCAGCCGCAGACAGGCGCCGCGCACCGCGCCCTCGGCCGTGGCGGCCAGCAACTCCCGTTCCGCCGCCGCCTTCTGGCGGTCGTACGGGCTGGCCGGGGCGTCCGGCGCGGACTCGTCGACCGGGATCGGCGCGTCCGGCCCGGCCTGCGAGGTCGAACCGGCGAACAGGACGACCACGGGGGCGCCGCCGCGCCGTGCGCGCTCCTGCCGGAGGGCCGGCAGGAGCGAGCTCATCACGCCGGCGTTGGTCCGCCCCAGCGCCTCCTCGGGCTGGCCGGCGCCGCGCCACCCCGCGCGGTGCGAGACCAGGTGGACGACCGCGTCGGATCCGGCGACGGCGGCCCGGAGGGCCTCGGGGTCCGTCACGTCGGCGGCGACCACCTCGACCTCGGCCCGCCCGGCGGGCGGCACGGCGACCGCCCCCCGGGCCACCGCACGCAGCCGGAGCGGCCGCCCGGCGAGCGCCCCGAGGACGACGGAGCCGACGAAGCCCGAGGCGCCCAGCACGGTGACGCGGGGGCGGCGCGCCGCCGCGGCGGGGCCGCTCACGCCGTGTCGGCCGGCGGCCGGGCCGTGCCGACTCCCGCGTCGGACCGCCGGTACAGCGCCTGCCAGTAGTAGCTCCACGGGACGGCCCCGCCGTCGGCGACGGTCTCCCAGCGCGGCCCGGGGCGGTAGGACGAGAGGAACTTCGGCGCCAGCGCCTCGACGGCGCGGCTGTCGTGGATGTCGAGGACGTCCCGCAGCAGCCCGGTCGCCAGGGCCATCCGGACGACCTCCTCGCCCTGGGCGTGGTTGTCCAGCTCCTTCTCCAGGTACTTGCCGACCGGGTTGTTCACGTAGAGCGCCGCGCACCGGCGGTCGACCAGGTCGAGGTAGTTGAGCACCGTCCCGGGCGGCATCTCCGCGAACGAGTCGATGTTGAGGCAGAGTTCGAAGCGGCTCCCGCCGAGGGCCCGGTCCAGGTCGTCCGTGTCGTCGACCGGGACGAACCTGACGCGCGCGAAGTCCTCGGGGGCGAGCACCCTGCCGAGGTACGCCCGCGACAGCGAGAGCACGCGGGCCAGGTCGACGATGCAGTACTCCTCGACGCGGTGGTTGGCGAAGATCGCGTGGCAGGTCCGGCCGTAGCCGGCGCCGATCTCCAGGACGCGGGCGCCGTCCAGCGGGAGGTGGCGGGAGATGAAGTCCAGTTCGTGGACGGCGAGCAGGTAGTCCATGCAGACCCGGTCGCCGTCGTGGGTCACGGTGATGGGCGAGCCGAGTTCGCGGCCGCGGATCCGGCGCAGGCGGGACCGGTTCTCCGGCGTGAGCCGCGTGGCGAGTTCGAAGATGAGCGCCTTGAGGTAGCGGACGCCGTTGACCTGCGGATCCCAGAGGGCGAGCTTGAAGTTCACCGGCTCGGACTTGAAGGATCCGAGCTCGGCCACGCCCTGCTCGGTCACCTTGACGGAGTTGTTGTATTCCCACAGTGCGCTGGGGGCGTACCTGTCATCCATGGCTGCCGATGCTAGGAGGACCGGCCGACGGGGGCTTCCTCGATCGTGCTGTTCCCGGCCGGCCCGGCCGTCCGCCGCCCCCGCCGCCCCGAACACAGCACTCCGCGAGAAGTGCGGCCGTCCGCCGCGGTGCCAGAATCACCGGGATTCGTCCGAGCTCGGAGGGCCCGTTGCGCGTACTGTTCGTCACCGCACCGTTCCGCTCGCACCTCTACGTGCAGACGCCGCTCGCCTGGGCGCTGCGCACGGCCGGCCACGAGGTCCGGGTCGCCTGCTCGCCCCGCCTGACCGAGGACGTGGTCCGCACCGGGCTCACGCCCGTGCCGATCGGCGAGGAGGTCGACCTCGGGGACCTGATGGCGCGGTCGGAGCCGGAGCGCGCCCCGGCGGCGCCGGCCGGGGGCCGGAAGTCGCACCAGAGCGACTACCCCCTCGGCGACCCGACCGCCGAGCTGGCCTCCAACGCGGCCGGCTGGCGGACGCTTTTCAACCCCGACTCGTCCTTCGACGACCTGGTCGCGTTCGCCGAGCTGTGGCGCCCCGACCTCGTCGTCTCCGACACCTTCGTCCTCTCGGGCGCGCCCGCCGCCCGCCGGGTCGGGGCGGCGCACGCCCGCATGCTGTTCGGCGCGGACGGGCTCGGCCAGCTGCGCACGGCCTGCCGCGCGCAGTGGCGGGCGCAGGGCTCCGACTGGGACGGCGTCGATCCGCTGCGGGAGTGGCTGGAGCCGGTGTTCGGCCGGTTCGGCGTGGAGTTCGACGAGGAGGCGGTCCTCGGGCAGTGGACGGTCTTCCCGATGCCCACCTGGGTCTGGCGTCCGGCCGGGATCCCGTACGTCCCGATGCGGCACGTCCCGTTCAACGGCCCGAGCACCACGCCGTCCTGGGTGTACCGGCGCCCTGAGCGGCGGCGGGTCTGCTTCACCCTCGGACTGGCGCACCGGGAGGGCCGCGGCCACGGGGTGTCCGCCTCGCCGCGCGAGGTCTTCGAGGCCATCGCGGACCTCGACGTCGAGGTGGTCGCGACCCTCGCCCCCGGTCAACTCCCGCCGGGGCTCCGCGTTCCCGACAACGTGCGGGTGGTCGACTTCGTCCCGCTCAACGACCTCCTGCCCACCTGCGCGGCCGTCATCCACAGCGGCGGGGCGGGGGCCTTCGCGGCCGCCGTCGAACACGCCGTCCCGCAGCTGATCGTGCCCAACGTGTACTGGAGCGAGAAGTGGTGGGGGCCGGTGGCGATGGCCTCCGGGCTGGAGGAGCAGGGCGCCGGCCGCTACGTCGCCGACGCCGACGGGCTGACCGGCGAGCTGCTCCGCTCCGAGCTGCGGCGGGTCCTGGAGGACCCGGCCTTCCGGGAGGGCGCCGCGCGGGTGTCCGAGCAGTCGGCCGCCCTGCCGAGCCCGCACGACCTCGTCCCGGTCCTGGAGGGGCTCACCGCCAAGCACCGCTACCCGGCCTGACCCCCGCACCGGTCCGCCGGGCCGCCGCGGACCGCACCGCCCCGGGGCCGCCGGCTCACCGCAGGGCCGGGCCGCCCCGGGACCCGCCCGGCTGACGGACCCGCTCCGCCTGCGCCAGCAGGTAGCGCCGCTCGGGGTCGCTCTCGGTGCGCCGCGCCGCGGCCTCGTAGGCGGCCCCGGCCTCGGCGGGGCGGTCCGCGAGTTCCAGCAGATGGGCCCGGACGGTGTCGACCCGGTGGTTCTGCGCCAGCGCGGGGTCGTCCGCGACCTCGGCGAGCACCTCCAGCCCGGCGAGCGGGCCGTGGACCATGGCCGTCGCCACCGAACGGCTGAGCGTGACCACCGGGCTCGGCGCGATGCGCTCCAGGATGCGGTACAGCATCAGGATCTGCGGCCAGTCCGTCTCCGCGACGCCGGGCGCCTCCGCGTGCAGGGCGGCGATCGCGGCCTGCAACCGGTACGGGCCGGGCCCGAAGCGTTCGAGGGTCCGGGCCACCAGGGCGACCCCCTCCGCGATCGCGTCCCGGTCCCACCGGGTGCGGTCCTGGTCGGCGAGCGGGACGAGCGCGCCGTCCGGTGCGGAGCGGGCGTCCCGCCGGGCCTCGGTCAGCAGCATCAGCGCGAGCAGCCCCGCCACCTCGCCCTCCTGCGGCAGGGCGCGGTGCAGGTCGCGGACCAGGCGCAGCGCCCACGCCGTCAGGTCCGGGCGCACCACGTTCGACCCGCTGGACGCGGTGTGCCCCTCGTTGAAGATCAGGTACAGCACCTGGAGGACCACCTGCACCCGCGCGGCGCCCTCCTCGCCGACGGGCATCCGGAACCCGCCCCCGACCTCCTTCACCCGCTGCTTCGCCCGCCGGATCCGCTGGCTCATGGTGGCCTCCGGCACCAGGAAGGCACGGGCGATCTCCGCGGTGGTCAGCCCGCCGACCGCACGGAGCGTCAGCGCGGCCTGGGCCTGCGGCGAGAGCTCGGGGTGGCAGCAGAGGAACAGCAGGCGCAGGGTGTCGTCGGTGTCGCCCGGGCCGGCCTCGTCGGCCGGGGGGACGGCCGGCTCGCCGGCGGCCGACCGGGCCACCACCACGGCCTCGCGCCGGTGCCGGGCGCTCTCGCTGCGGATCACGTCCTGGAGGCGGCGGGTGGCGACGGTGAGGAGCCAGGCGACCGGGTTGTCCGGCACCCCGTCCCTCGGCCACTGCACGACCGCGGCGAGCTGCGCCTCCTGCATGGCGTCCTCGCAGTGGTCGAACTGCGTGGGGTGGCGGCGGGTGAGCAGGCCGAGCGCGCGCGGCGCCGACCGGCGCAGCAGTTCCTCGACGACGACCGCCACCCGGACCTCCCCAGCGTTGCGGTCCAGGCTAGCCGATCACCGCCCTCCGGACCCGGCCCGCCGGCACTCCCGGTAGTCGGGCAGCAGCCCGGCGGAGCGGGCCTCGGCGAGCGACGGCGCGTCCCGGTCGCGCGGCGAGAGGAGCGTCCGGGACGCCTCGGGGACGGGCAGGGCCAGCGCGGGGTCGAACGGCGACAGCGCCAGCTCGTTGCGCGGGACGTACTCCCGTGACAGCAGGTAGGACACGACGGTGTCGTCCTCCAGCGCGAGGAACAGGTGCCCCACGCCCACGGGCAGGTACACGGCGCGGTACCGGTCCGAGCCGAGCTCGACGGAGTCCCACCGCCCGAAGGTCGGGGACCCGACCCGCAGGTCGACGACGACGTCCAGGGCCCGCCCGCGCGGGCACGTCACGTACTTCTCGCAGCCGGGCGGGGTGGCCGTGTAGTGCACCCCGCGGAGCACCCCGCTCCGCGACCGGCTGTGGCTGGCCTGTCGGACGGCGAACAGCGTCCTCCCGGTGGCCGCGCGGAAGTCCGCCTCCTGGTAGCCGGACAGGAACTCCCCCCGGTCGTCGGGGAAGACGCGCGGGGTGAACTCCAGCGCGCCCTCGACCGCCAACTCCCGTACGTCCATGGCACTCCTCTCCTCGCGGGCCGGCCGGGGAAGGCCGTTCCCCGGCCGGGCGGGCCGCGGTCAGTCGACGCGTACCTCGGGGACGTAGCGGATCCACCGGCCGCCGGCCTCGCGGAAACCGGTCTCCTTGGCCATGATCTCGTCCGCGTGGTTCCAGGCGAAGAGCAGCGCACAGTCCGGGTACGGGTCGGCGAACGCCTCGGCGGGGCGCACCGGGATGTGCGTTCCGGGGGTCAGGCGGCCCTGCTTGGCCGGGGTGGTGTCGCAGACGAAGGAGACCAGGTCGGGGCCGATGCCGCAGTAGTTGGCGACCGTCGCGCTCTTGGCGGTCGCGCCGTAGGCCACCACGGTGCGGCCCTCGTCGCGGAGCCGGGTGAGCAGTGCGAGCAGGTCGTCCCGGACCGCCGCCACGGCGTCGGCGAAGCCGCGCAGGGTGTCCGGGGCCGCGAGCCGCCGCTCCTGCTCGTGGGCGAGCAGCTCGCCCACGGCCGGCGAGGGGCGCCGGGTGCCGGGCCGGGCGAGGGTGTACCTGATCTCCCCGCCGTGCACCGGCAGTCGGCGGACGTCGACGAGCTCGAAGCCGAAGCGTTCGGCCATCGCGTGGACGGAGCGCGCGGTGAAGAGGTAGAAGTGCTCGTCGTAGATCTGGTCGAAGGAGGTCTTCTCGACGACGTCGCCGAAGTACGGGTCCTCGAAGACGAAGACGCCGTCGGGTGCGAGCAGTGCGTCGACGCCGCGGAAGACGGACTCCAGGTAGGGGATGTGACAGATGGTGTTGGCCGCGTAGATCACGTCGGCGGGCCCCTCCGCGCGCCGGACGTCGGCGGCGGTCGCCTCCTCGAAGAAGTCGCCGCGCACCCGCACGCCGGCTGCGCGCGCGACCTCGGCGACCTTGCGGGAGGGTTCGAAGCCGAGGTGGCGGACGCCGGCCTCGCCGACGGTCCGGAGCATCACCCCGTCGTTGCAGCCGATCTCGACGGCGAACGCGCCGTCGCGGGCCAGTTCCGAGGCCAGGAACCCGCCGGCGGTGCGGGCGAAGTGCTCGCGCATCACGGCCGACCCGGAGGAGTAGTACGGGTAGTCCTCGTGGAACATCCGCTCCCTGGGCACCTCGTCGACCAGCTGCACCATGGTGCAGGCGGTGCAGCGGGCGACCCGGAGCCGGTAGAAGAACTCGTCGGCGACGGGCGTCCGCGCCGGGAAGGCGTCGGAGAGCGGTTGGCGGCCGAGGTCGAGGAACTCCTCTGTCGCCGCGCCGCAGATCCGGCACGGGTGCGGTGGGGCGGGCGGGGCGGGCGGCGCGGTGTCGATCCGGTCGGTCATCGTCGGGCCTCCATCGTCATCGTCGTCGGCACGGCTGCGGGCGCGGGGGAGCGGGAGGTCAGAGCCCGGCCAGGACCTCGCGCAGGGCCTCGATCACCCGGTCCTGGAGGTCCGGGGGCAGCGAGGGGTACATCGGCAGCGAGAAGATCTCGCCGGCGAGCCGCTCGGTCACGGGCAGCGCGCCCTCGCCCACGCCGAGGTGGCGGAACCCCTTCATGGTGTGGACGGGCCACGGGTAGCTGATGTTCAGGGCGATGTCGTGCCGGAGCAGTTCCTTCAGGACGAGGTCGCGCCGCGGGTGGCGCACCACGTAGAGGTAGTGGACGTGCTCGTTGCCGGGCGTGGTCCGGGGCAGCACCAGGCCGTCGGGGGCGGCGAGGTCGGAGAGCGCCTCCTCGTACCGGCGCGCCACGCTCCGGCGGCCCTCGATGTACGCGTCCAGGCGGGTCAGTTTGCGCCGGAGGATCTCGGCCTGCACCTCGTCCAGCCGGCTGTTGTGGCCGGGGGTGTCGACGACGTAGTAGGTCTCCTCCATCCCGTAGTAGCGCAGCCGCCGCAGCGCGCGGTCGGTGTCCGGGTCGCGGGTGACCACGGCCCCGCCGTCGCCGTACGCGCCCAGCACCTTGGTCGGGTAGAACGAGAAGGCGCCGGCGTCGCCCATGGTGCCGGCCGTCCGGCCGCGGTGGCGTGCCCCGTGCGCCTGGGCGCAGTCCTCCAGGACCGCCAGGCCGTGGTCGCGCGCCACCCGGAGCACCGCGTCCATGTCGACGCACTGGCCGTAGAGGTGGACGGGGACGATCGCCCTGGTGCGGTCGGTGACGGCCGCCGCGAGCAGGTCGGTGTCCATCAGGTAGTCGTCCTCGCGCACGTCGACGAAGACGGGCACCGCCCCCACGGCGTCGATCGCGACCACGGTCGGGGCGGCCGTGTTGGACACCGTGACGACCTCGTCGCCCGGCCCGACGCCGAGCGCCTCCAGCCCGAGGACGATGGCGTTGGTGCCGTTGTCGACCCCGACGCAGTGGTCCAGCCCGTGCCAGGCGGCGAACTCCGCCTCGAAGCCGCGCACGCTCGCGCCGAGCACCAGCTGCCCGGAGCCGAACACCGTCTCGACGGCGTCGAGCAGGTCCTCGCGTTCGTTCCGGTACTCCGGAAGGTAGTCCCATACCCGCGTTGTCATCTGCGCCCTCCTCGGTGGGTCAGCGCCGCCCGGCGGGGCGGGCGGCGCGGGTGCTCATGTAGTCGTCGTCCCGGTCGATGCGCAGCGCCCGCGCGCTGAGGTGGTCGACGGCGTCGGGGTAGGTGTAGGGCTGCATGAACCACCCGGCCCGGACGTCCCGGTAGAGCCGGGCCAGGCTCGAACTCCCGGCGTACGAGGCGCCGCCGACGATGGTGAGGCAGTCGTTGACGATGTCGGGCGCGAGCCGGTTGAGCGTCAGCTTCGCGCACTGGAACGCCGTCATCATCCGGGGGCCGCGCACCGCCGGATCGGGCACGCCGGCGGTCAGCGCGTCGGCCTCGGCCAGGGCCGCGGCGGTGGTGGCGCGCGCCGCGTACAGACGGGCCTCGACCTCGGCGACGAGCGTGCGGACGGCGGCGGGCGCGCCGGGGCGCTCCCGCTGCCACTCCACGGCGGCGTCGCGCGCGGCCCGGGCGACGCCCAGGTAGATGCCGAGCATGGTGATCGAGCTGACGGTCTGCCCGGCCAGCGCGGCGTCGCCGCGTTCCCCGACCGGGCCCCGCACCAGCACGTCGGCGTCCGGTACGGGGCACCGGTCGAAGGCGATGTCCCAGGTGCCGGAGGCGCGCATCCCGAGGCCGTCCCAGGTGTCCAGGACGGTCAGGCCGGGGGTGCCGAGGGCGACGAGGGGCGCCGCGAGGCAGGTGCGGCCGTCCGCCTCGACCAGGGCGTAGGCGAAGAAGTGGGTGGCCACCGGGGCCATGCTCACCAGCGTCTTGCGGCCGGAGAGCAGCCAGCCGCCGGAGCCGTCCGGCTCCAGCCGCGTCACGGTGCCCGGGGGGTCCTTGACGGCGCCGCACACCCGCGCCTCGCCGGTCGCCATGGCGCGCAGCACCCGCTCGGCGAGCGCCGCGGCCTCCGGCTTGCCGTTGCGCCACTCGTACGCCAGCGTCAGGCCCCGGCTGAACTGGACGTGCAGGGCGAGCGCCGTCGAGGCGTCGGCCCGGGCCACCTCCTGGAGCGCCAGGGCGACGTCGTGGAGGCGGTCCACGCCGAGCCCGCCGAGCTCCGCCGGGACGGTGCCCCCGAGCACGCCGGCGCGTGCGAAGCGTTCGAAGACCTCGACCGGGAAGGTGCCGGTCCGGTCCCGTACGTCGGCGTCGGCGCGGATCGCCGGCACCTGCTCGGAGACGAGGCCGAGCAGCCTGCGGCCCGCCTCGCTGACCGGCGCGGACAGGTCCGGGCGCGCGGCCTCGTTCGCGGCCTCCGTCAGCACAGTTCGCCTCCCGTTTCGTTCCGGCCGGGCATCGCGCTCGCACCGGCGGTTCAGAGGTACTGGGTGTTCGGTGCCTGGCCGCACAGCAGCCGGCCGTAGAGTTCGAGGTTGGTGTTCGGGTGCATGACGGCGTGCAGGTGGAGGGTCCGGACGTCCCGCTCGATCCGCTGGATCGGCACGTCCAGGTAGACCGAGGACGCCCCGCTCGCGGTGGCCAGGATGTCCACCGCCTCCTTGACGCGCGCGCAGACCGCGCCGGTCTCCAGGCGGGCCAGGGCGCGTTCCTCCAGCGTCCAGGGCTCGGCGGCGGCGTTCTTCGCGTCGACGAGG
The DNA here is from genome assembly GCF_042789775.1 of Kitasatospora sp. NPDC056800. Lineage (NCBI taxonomy): Bacteria > Bacillati > Actinomycetota > Actinomycetes > Kitasatosporales > Streptomycetaceae > Kitasatospora > Kitasatospora sp. NPDC056800. Next base: position 46,309 of record NZ_JBHUAL010000026.1, read on the forward strand.
TCCGCGAGGCGGTAGCAGTGGAACTCCGCCTCGTCGATCTTCACCGCGGCCTCCGCGACCTGGAGGTGGGTCAGCGGCGCCTCGCGCTGGTCGGTGTAGTCGGTGTAGGTGATCCGCCGGTCGGGGAGGCGCTCGAAGAAGGCGTCCTTCGCGGCGATCGCGAGGCCGAGGGCGGTCGCGCTCACCGTCGCGCAGGCCGTCGGCATGATCGGGGCCCGGTAGATCTCCGAGCCGGCGTTGCTGCCCGCCCCGCCGCCGCCGATCATGACCGGCTCCATCGGGATGTAGCGCTCCGCGGGGACGAAGACGTCCCGCGCGACCGTGGTGACGCTGCCGGACCCGCGCAGCCCCACGGTGTGCCAGTCGTCGACCACCTCCAGGTCGGAGACCGGGATCAGCGTCATGATGGGCCGGGGGGCCGCGTCGGGGGTGAGCAGGACCGCCGCGTTGGTGTCCCAGGTGCTGTGCTGGACGCCGCTGTTGAACTTCCAGGAGCCGTTGACGAGGATGCCGCCGTCGACCGGGACGGCGGTGGCCGTCGGGCTGATGATGCCGCTGACCAGGGCGTCCGGGGAGGCGAGGACCCGGTCCTGCACCTCGTCCGGGAAGAGAGCGGCGACCCAGGCGCTGATCGACCAGACGCCGGCCGTCCAGGACGCGGCGCCGTCGGCGCGGGCCAGCTCCACCAGGAGCTCGGCCTGGGTGCGCATGTCGACCTCGAAACCGCCGAGGCGCCTGGGGATCCGGGTGCGGAGCAGGCCGGCGTCCGCCAGGACCGAGACGGTCTCCTTCGACAGGCGCCGGTTCTCGTCGCCCCAGGGCGCGTTGTTCCTCAGGACCGGCGTCACCTCGCGCGCCCGGCGGAGGATCTCGGCGCGGTCGGGGACGGCGGTCGTTGCGGTGGTGTCCGTCATGACGTGCTCTCCCTGGTGAAGGACGGGGCAGCGGAATTCGGGGCATGGCGGGGGCGGGTCCACCGGTCGCGCGGTGGCGGTCCCGCACCCCGTGGACGGCGTCGCGGGGGGATCGGAGCCGGGGGGATCAGAGCCGGACGGCGCGCGTGGTCAGCGCCGAGAGCAGGGTGCGGGCCTGGACGTTCACCCGCCCGCCGCGGGTCACCAGCGCGGAGAGCTGACCAGGCGTCACCCAGCAGTACCCGGGCGGTGGTTGGGACGGCGCCTGCGCTCCGTCCGCCTCCACGATGGCGTAGCGGCTCACCGCGTTCAGGAAGCGGCCGCCCTCCTCGGAGTGGAGGGCCGAGTAGCGGACGCGGGAGGGCGCGGCGTTCTCGACGACGTCCAGGAAGTGGTGGCGGGGCCCGCGGGGGCGGCCGCGGTGGTGCTCCGGGGTGCACTGCACCGTCGGCGCGAGTTCCGCGATCTCCTGGAAGCCGACCTCCACGCCGGCCCGGGCCAGCAGGTGCGGCACGCCCGAGAAGTACCGCAGCACGAAGGCGCTCAGCCCCAGCCGTACGGGTTCGACCAGCGGCTGCGTCCACTGGGCCACCTCGCGGCTGCCCGCCTCGACGGCCACCGCGACCACGCGGAAGTGGCGGTCCGGCACCCGGCGGATCGCGTGCGCGGTCCGCACCCAGCCCCCGGTTTCGCGCAGCGGGACGCGCCGTACCCGCAGCGAGCGGCGGGCCCGCTCCGCGGCCAGCCAGCCCTCGATGTGCTCCACGGAGATCAGCCCGCTCGCTCCCGAGGCGGGGAGGGGGAGGCAGGAGAGCACCGTGCGGGCGTCCATGTTGACGAGGTTGTCGCGGTGCAGCAGTGCGGCGATCCGGTCGAGGGTCAGCCAGCGGAAGTTCTCGGCGACCGGCACCTCCTCGTCGACCAGCACGATCGTGTTCCGGTTGAACTTCCGGTTGAACCAGTCGCCGTGCTCGGACTGCAGCACGTCCGCGACGGGACGCCCCCGGGACGGATCGAGGAAGTACTCCAGGTAGGCGACCGGCGCGCCCTTGTGCACGCCGGTGTAGTTGCTGTGGGTCGCCTGCACGGTGGGGGAGAGCTGGACGATGTTGGGGTTGCCCGGCTCCATCTTCGCCTGCATCAGGTAGTGGCGCACCCCGCCGAAGTCCTTGGCGATGATCCCCAGGATGCCGACCTCGGGCTGGTCGATGATGGGCTGGCGCCAGGTCGGCACCGGGCCGTCGGCCGTCTCCACCTCGACGCCCTGGATCGAGAAGAAGCGCCCGCTGTCGTGCACCAGGTCGCCGGTGTCCGGGGCGAAGGACCACCCGCGGAGCCGGTCGAACGGGATGCGCTCGACCCGGAAGCGGTCGGCCCGCACCCGGGCGGACAGCCAGTGCGCTATCTCGTCGGCCGAGGCGCCCGGACCGCCCCGGCCCGGTGCCGCGGCGGGGCGCCGGGTGAGGGCCGGAAGCCGGGTTCCGATGCCTCCACGAACCGTACCGATGGTGCTCAACTCCACGTCCTTTCAGGGGAATCGGCTGTCACGGGAATCGGCGCGGAGGTCACCCCGGGGGGGGCCGGCCCCGGCCGGGCGGCGCGAACCGCCCGGCCGGAACGCGCTAGGACGGGAGTTCCACCGACATCGCGTGGCGGAAGACGTTCCCGGGGTCATACCGTTTCTTGACCGCCTGCAGCCGGGCGTAGTTGTCCCGGTAGTACAGCGTCGTCCAGGAGACCCCGGAGTCGTTCAGCTTCGGGTCCAGCAGGTCGACGTCGGGGTAGTTGATGTAGCTCCCGGAGTTCCGCTCGTCCGGGAGCGGGACGCCGCCGGTGGCGGCGTAGACGTCGCGGTAGAAGGAGCGGACCCAGTCGAGGTGCTCGGCGCCCGAGCCCCCCTCCCAGTTCCCGGTGGAGTAGACGGCCTTCACGATCGCGTCCCGCTGGGCCGTGGCGGTGGCGTCGGCGGGCAGCGCGTTGACCTGGCCGCCGAACCCGGAGAGGCCGAGGTTCGCGGCCGGGTTGTGGTAGTCGGTGCTGCTCAGGTACCTCCAGATGACCGCTATCTGCTCGTCCGTGTACCCCTTGCGGAGGTCCCCGGCCTTGTGCTTGTAGTTCCCGGACGGCTCGTAGGGCCAGTTCTGCGGGGACATCCAGGGGATGACCTGGTCGGTGTCGATCACGGGCGTGGCGCCGACCCCGGCGGTGAGGAAGTCGACATGGGTGTTCAGTCGCTCCGACGCGCCCGGGAGCGCGTCGTCGATGACGGAGATCAGGCCGAGCATGCCCCCCGAGCGGTGGAAGAGCTGGAGGACCCCCCAGATGTCGCAGGCCGGCGTGCCGGGCTCGCTGTTCCGCTCGTACCAGGTGCCGTAGTTGCGGACCAGCGTGCCGAACGACGCCTCGTCCATGCCGTCCCAGGAGTACATCACCGTCCGCCGGCGCGCGTTGCCGGGGGCCTTCGGCAGCAGGTCCGCCGGCCGGTCGGAGCGCACGCCCCGGCTGCGCAGCCAGAACCGGGTGACGACGCCGAAGCTGCCGCCCCCGCCACCAGCGTGCGCCCACCACAGGTCCCGGTTCGGGTCGCCCTCCTCGCGGGTGGCGACGACGGTGCGGGCCCTGCCCTTCTCGTCGACGACCACCACCTCCACCGCGTACAGGTGGTCCGCCACCAGGCCGTCCCGGCGGGAGAGGTGGCCGTAGCCGCCGCCCGTCAGGTGCCCGCCGATCGCCACGTCCATACAGGCCCCGGCCGGCAGGGTGACACCCCACTCCTTGAAGAGGGTGCGGTAGACGTGCCCGAGCGTGGCGCCCGGACCGATCGCGAAGGCCCGGCGCTCCGGGTCGTGGCGGACCTCGTCCAGCAGCGACAGGTCGATCAGCGTCTCGATCTCCGGAGCGAAGGTGAAGCCCTCGAAGCAGTGGCCGCCGCTGCGCACCCCGATCCGCTTCCCGGCCCGCACCGCCTCCTCGACGACGGCGACGACCTGCTTGGTGCCGTGCACCACGCGCACCGAGTCGGGGCGGCCGACGAACCGTTGGTTGTGGCCGATGGTCAGGCTGCTGTACCTGGTGTCCTCGGGGCGGACGACCGTCCCGTCGGCCCGGGCCGGGGCGAGACCTCCGGGATCCGTCACATCACTCACGTACTACCTCCGGAAACAGTGGGCGGAGTTGTCTCCCCGGCGGCTCTCGGCGAAGCCTCCGCACGTGGGCGCGGACCGGCGCGGTGACCGGGGCGGCCACGCGGCGGCACGTCGAGGCCCGGGGGTTCGTTCGACGAACTCCGTCAGCGTACAGGTGAGTTGACGAACCATGAGATCGATCCGACCGGACCCCGGACGCTGCGGACCCGACCGGTCCCCGACACCGTCCAGCACAGCCGTCCCTCCTCGCCCGTCGCCCCGATCGGCTCCAGACGCATCGTCGTCCGTCGCAGCGGCCCCTGTCTTCTCGTGGATTGCGCAGGAGGGACAGCAAGCCGGGAGGTGCCGTCCGGCCGCTCGGTTTGTGAAGCTGGCGGCCATTCGTCACCCGGGCGGGGAAGGACACCCATGGCTCAGCAGACCGACAGCACCGCCACCGCCGCGCTCCCCGAGTCCGGCCGGCGCCGCGACTCCGGCGGGCGGGACGAGTCCGGCGGAGGGGGCGCGGACGGCGGGCGGGGCGCGGGGCGGGCCTCCGCCCGCCGGTGGGCCGCGCTGCTCGCCCTGCTCGTCGGGCTCTTCCTCGTCGACGAGCTCCCGCCCTACCTGCGCTTCGATCCGGCGAAGGCGCGCATCAACCTGGACCCCCAGGTCCCGTGGCACTACGCGGTCCTGGTGGCGCACATCGCCTTCGGGTCGATCGCGCTGGTCACCGTCGTGCTCCAGCTGTGGCCCGGGCTGCGGCGGACCCGCCCGCGGGTGCACCGGCTCAGCGGCCGGCTCTACGTGTACGCCGGCGCCCTGCCCTGTGCCGTCACCGCGCTGGTGATCATGCCGCTGATGCCCGAGTGGCGCGGCGACATCGGGATCGCGCTCCAGGCGCTGCTGTGGATCGCGACCACGGTGGCCGGGACGGTGGCGGCCCGCCGGCACCGCTGGGCCGAGCACCGCCGGTGGATGCTGCGGAGCTTCGCGCTCGCCGCCGGCGTGCTGTGGGGCCGCGCCATGGTCGACGTCATGGTCCACACGGGAGCGCCCGTCCCGCTCGACTACCTGTTCGAGGTCGCGCGCTGGCTCGGCTGGATGGTCAACCTCGTCCTCGTGCAGCTCTGGCTGGACCGGAAGCCGCGGCGACGGCTCCCGGTGTCCGCCTGAGGGAAGGGCCGCCGGGCCCCTCCGGTCACGCCTCCGGCCCCACCATGGGCCTGATCTCCACCCGGGCCAGCCGGGCGTCGGGAATGCGGGCGGCGATCTCCGCCGCCCGCTCCATGCCGTCGCAGTCGACGATGTCGTAGCCCGCCAGGTGCTCCTTGACCTCGGCGAACGGACCGTCCACGACCTGCACCGCGCCGTTGCGGACCCGCACCGCCCGGCTCCGCTCCGGGGGAGCCAGCACCGAGCCGCCGACCCACTCCCCGGACGCCTCCAGTTCGCCGATCAGCGCCGCGTGCTCGGGGCCGAGCGAGGCCCGCTCCGCCTCCGTGAGCGCCTCCCACACCACCGGGTCGCTGTAGATCAGCAGCATGTACTTCACGCACGTCCTCCGCGGCCTGTTCCGGAACTTCGTGGACGACGATAGCGAAGCGGATGTCGGATCGCAGGCCGCGGCTCCGACCCCGGGGTGACGGACGCCCTCCGGGGGCGGTCCCGTCCCGTACAACCCGACTCTGGAGGACGTACCCATGACCTCGCCGACGACCGCGGCCTCCCCGCCGCGAGCGGGGCGCCGCGAGTGGACGGGCCTGGCGGTTCTCGCCCTGCCCACACTCCTGCTCGCGCTGGATCTCAGCGTGACCTACCTGGCGCTGCCCAGCCTGACCGACGACCTCGGGGCCGGCGCCACCGAGCAGCTGTGGATCACCGACGTGTACGGCTTCCTGACGGCCGGCTTCCTGGTCACCATGGGCACGCTGGGTGACCGCGTCGGCCGCCGCAAGCTGCTGCTGTACGGCGCGGTGGCGTTCGGGATCGCCTCGGCGGTGGCCGCCTGGTCGACCAGCCCGGGCATGCTGATCGCGGCGCGCGCCGGGATGGGCGTCGCCGGGGCCACCCTGATGCCCTCCACGCTCGCGCTGATCAGCAACATGTTCCAGGACCCGCGGCAGCGCGGCATGGCCTTCGCGGTGTGGATGAGCTGCTTCATGGGCGGCGCGGCCGCCGGGCCGGTCATCGGCGGCGCGCTGCTCAGCCACTTCTGGTGGGGCTCGGTGTTCCTGCTGGCCATCCCGGTGATGGTGCTGCTGCTGGCCGTCGGCCCGGTGTTCCTGCCCGAGTACCGCTCCCCGCAGGTCCGCGGCGCGGACCCGCTGAGCGTCGCCCTGTCCCTGCTGGCGATGCTTCCCCTGGTCTACGGCATCAAGGACATGGCCCGGGACGGGGTCCAGCCGCTGGGCGCGGCCGCGGCCGTCGCCGGCCTGGCCTTCGGGGCCGTGTTCGTGGCGCGGCAGCGCCGGCTCGACGACCCGCTCCTCGACGTCCGGCTCTTCAAGCGGCTCGCGTTCACCGCGGCGCTGGTGATCCTGATGCTCGGGGTGGCCACCCAGGGCGGGGTGATGTTCCTGATCAGCCGGTACCTGCAGTCGGTCGAGGGGTTCACCCCGCTGCACGCGGGCCTGTGGCTCGTCCCGTCCTCGCTGGCGATGGTGGTCGGGAGCATGCTGGCGCCGCTCGCCGCACGCCGGTTCACCCCCCGGGTGGTGATCGCCGCCGGCATGGGCCTCGCCGCGGTCGGCTTCGCGCTGCTCGCCGTCCTGGACACCTCGGACGGGCTGTCCCAGCTGGTGGGCGGCATCATCCTGGTCTTCCTCGGGATCGGGTTCGTGGGCGCGCTCGGCCAGGACCTCGTGGTGGGTTCCGTGCCCCCCGCGAACGCCGGGGCGGCGGCGGCGCTCTCGCAGACCAGCGGCGACTTCGGCATCTCGCTGGGGGTGGCCGCGCTGGGGAGCATAGGAGCCGCCGTCTACGGTGCCCGGATGGATGGCTTCAGCCCGTCCGGGGCCCCGGCCGGCGCGCTCCCTGACGTCCGGCAGAGCGTCGAGGCCGCCGCGCAGGAGGCCGGGCGGCTGTCCGGGGACGCGGGCGCGCGCCTGCTGGAGCACGCGCGCGACGCGTTCACCTCGGGCCTGAACGCCGCCGCCGTGGTCAGTGCCGTCCTGGTCGCCGCCCTCGGTGTGCTGGCGCTCGGCGCGCTCGGGTCGCGCTCCGCGGCCGGGGCGGTGTCCCCGGCGGCGGAGGAGTCGCCCGCACCGACCGCCACGGCCGTGGAATGACCCGCCGCAGCAGAGCGCCGCGGAACACCGCGGCCCGGAACACCGCCGTACGTAACACGGCAGTACGTAGCACGGCAGTACGGAACACGGCAGTACGGAACACCGCACCGCATGAGAGGAAGAACGGCACCATGGACACGGAACCGCAGTCGGAGCTCCCCCGGGTCGTCGGGCGGGAGGAGTGGCTCGCCGCCCGCAGGGAGTTCCTGGTCAGGGAGAAGGAGTTCACGCACGCCCGGGAGGCGCTGAGCGTCGAGCGCAGGCGGCTCCCGATGGTCCGGGTCGAGGAGGACTACGTCTTCGAGGGCCCCGACGGCAAGGCGTCCCTGGCCGACCTCTTCGAGGGGCGCCGGCAACTGATCGTCCATCACGTGATGTTCGACCCGGAGTGGGAGGAGGGCTGCCCCAGCTGCCGGTTCCAGATCCGGGAGATCGGGTACCTGCCGCACCTGCACGAGCGGGACACCACGCTGGTGCTGGTCTCCCGCGCGCCGCAGGAGAAGATCCGCCGGTACAAGGAGCGGATGGGCTGGGACAACATCCCGTACTACTCGTCGTACGGGAGCCGCTTCAACTACGACTTCCACGCCACGCTGGACGAGTCCGTGACCCCGCTCCTGATCAACTTCCGGACCAGGGAGGAGCACGAGGCCGCCGTCGGCCCCTGGGACATCTGGGGCCACGAACTCCCCGCGGTCAGCGTCTTCCTGCGGGACGGCGAGGAGGTCTACCACACCTACTCGACCTTCTCGCGCGGGCTGGACATCCTCCTCGCCGTCCACAACTACCTGGACCTGACGCCGCTGGGCCGGCAGTCGGGATGACCGCGCCGGTGCGCCGCCGGAGCGGAACCGGTCAGAAGACGTCGAAGTAGTCCCCGATCCACAGCCCCCGGCCGGCGTCCACCGTCCGCAGGTCCGAGGCGCGGTAGTCGGCGAGCCGGATGCAGCGGAAGTCGAAGCTCACCCGGGTCGAGTCGGTGTCGTTCACCTTGTTCCCGTGGTTCCAGCCGACCGCGTCGAAGACCAGCAGCTGCCCCACGTCGAGTTCGGTCGCCGCGTAGTCCTCCGACCCCTGCTCCCGCTCGACCCACACGGAGTTGGTCCCCCAGGCCCGGGTCAGCGGCAGCCAGAAGTTCACCTCGCCGTCGGCGTGGTGGTAGTCGCCGTCCTTGTGGAACTCGCCGACCGCGACATTTCCCGGGAAATGGATCCGGAAGGTGGGAACGCGCTGGAAGCAGAACTCGTCGGTGCCGAGCACGTCCGGCACGAAGGATTTCACGAAGCCGCGGTACAGGTCCCGGAGCCTGGGCTCGAACTCCCGGTAGAAGGCGGCGTGGAACTCCGTGGACTGGTCGGTCTGCCAGGTGAGCAGCTCCATCGGGGCGTCCGGCCGCAACGTGCTCAGGTCCTCGGTCCGGTAGATCGACCGCACCGCCGCGGCGAAGTCGAACACGGCCGGATCGTACTCGTAGGTCTTCGGCTGCATGCTCTCCCACACTCCCCGAATTCTCCTGGCGGACGGCGGACAATGCCTCCTGTTCGAGAAGCTAGCGCAGCGTCCCTTCTCCACCAAGACGTTCCGAGCGGCAAGAGCACGACGGGAGAAAGCGGTCCGGAAAGAGTTCGGGTGCCCGTCGCCGGACTATTCCGGCCCCGCCGCGTCCACCACCGGCACCACCTCCTCCCGCAGCCGCCGGGCCGAGGCCGCCACCGATCCGGCGGCGGCCTCCCGGGTGTCGCCGACACCGACCATCAGCCCCACCAGCTGCGCCTCCAGCAGGCGGTCGGCGTCGCAGGGCTCGATCAGGTAGCCGCCGAGCTCCAGGACGACCAGGCCGTGCACCGCCGACCACATCTGGTGCGCCACCAGTTCCGGGTCCGCCGGGCGGAACCGGCCCGCCCCGACGCACCGGGCCGCGCACTCGGTCACACCGGCCAGCGTGTAGCGGCCGTACTGGCGGTCCTCCTCGTCGAGCGAGAACCCGGCCAGCGAGGAACCGCCGAACATCACCGCGTACAGGTGGGGGTTGGCCAGCGCGTTGCACCGGTAGGCACGGCCCAGCAGCGCGAGGTCGCACACCGGGTCGTCACTGGGCCGCACCTGGGTGAAGTGCTGCTGGAGCCGGGCGAACCCCTCGTGGACGATGGCCCGCGCCAGCCCGCGCATTCCGTTGAAGTGGGTGTACAGGGCCATCGTCGAGGTGCCGACCTCGCTCGCGATGCGGCGGGTGGACAGTGCCTGCGGCCCCTCCTCCGCCAGCAGCCGGGCGGCGATGGTCACCAGCCCCGGGCGGGCACGGGGATCCGAGCGACGCGGACTCATGTCCCCAGTCAACCAAAACGCCGTGGTGCCGGAACCGGTCGCGGGTCCACAACTCCCGATCCCAGCACACTGCGAGAAGCGGCCCTCAGGACGCCCGGCGTAGCTTCCCAGTCACCCGGCGCGACCGCCGCCCCCGACCGAAAGGCCGCCCCGTGTTCTCCAGACCCCTCGGCGCCGCGATGCTCCTGTACGCGGGCAGCGCGATCGTGCTGGTCTCCTCCGCACTGGCCTTCCACCACGCCTTCGCCATGGACCCCGCGATGCCGATGCCGATGCCGATGGAGATGGCGCACGCCCCGGCCGACGCCGGACGGAAGCTCGGCGGCATGCCGCTGGCGGAGATGCCGGAGATGTTCACGGCCTTCGCCGGGCTGCTGCTCGTGGTGGCCGGCGCCGCCCTGCGCGGACGGCCGCGCTCGGCCCCGACCGAACTCCGTGCGGGCCGGCGCGGCCGGCTGCTGATCGCCGTCATCGGTACGGCCGCCCTGACCGTCGACATCAGCAAGACCTCCACGCTGGGCTTCGTCATCCCCGGCATGCGGGCCGACTACGGCCTCGACCCCCGGACGGCCTCCCTGCTGGCGGTCTGCGGACTGACCGGGACGGCGGCCGGGGCGCTGCTGTTCGGTGTGCTCACCGACCGGATCGGGCGCCGCAGCTCCTACCTGATCGCCACCCTCGGCTTCACCGCCACCAGCATGTGCGGCTCGATGCCCACCTTCCGCGGGAACCTGCTGATGTGCGGGCTGATGGGCCTGGCGGTCGGCGGCCTCGCCCCGCTGCTGATCACCCTGCTCACCGAGGCGGTCGGCGGGCGGGTCCGCGGCTCGGTGGTGGTGGCGCTCTCCGTCGTCGCCACCGCCGTCGGCTACCTGATCGCCGCCGGCTCGGCCCTGTGGCTGGAGCCGGTGTTCGGCTGGCGGATCCTCTGGCTGATCGGTGCCCCCACCGGCGCCGTGCTGGCCGTGCTGACGCCCTTCGTTCCCGACTACGTGGCGCTCTCCGCCCCGGCGGCGCGGAGCGCACCGGCCCCGCGGCGGGACTCACGGTCCGCGCGGGCCCTCACCCACGGCCTCCAGCGGGCGTTCGCCACCCTGATCGGCCTGCTCACCTTCGGCCTCACCACCTGGGTGCCGAGCCTGGCCCGGATCGGCGGTGTGCCGGTGCGCACCGCGAACCTGATGCTGACCGTGGCGGCGGTGGTGATGGTCCCGTGCGCCCTGCTGCTGATGCTGGGCTACCGCCGGTTCGGCCCGACCAGCATGGCGGCGGGTCTGGCCACCGTCACCGCCGTGCTGCTGCTGGCGCTCACCGCCAGCGGCGCGGTGGCCCAGGTGGGCTGGATCTGCGCGGGCGCGCTGGTGGCGGCGCTGTTCTCGGTGAACTCGATGGCCGCGATCTTCCTGCCGATCGCGGCCGACCTGGCCGACCCGGAACGGCGCGGCCGGACCACCGGCTGGGTCTCCTTCTTCAACCGGCTGGGCGGCCTGTGCGGGCCGCTGCTGCTGGCGGGCCTGGTGTCCTCGGCCTCCGACGTCCTGCTGGCGGTCTCCGTGCTGGCGCTGCTGTGCGGCGCGGCCGCCTGGTACATCAGCCGCCGGAGCCGGCTCGCGGCCCCGGCGCTCGGCGCGGCCTCCGAGTGACGGGGGCCCGAGTGACGGGGGCGCGGGAGCGGCCGGTGGCAGAGCACGGGCGGAGAAGCCCGCCGATCTCCGGGAACAGATACTGGATTCGCCCAACTCGCCACGGTTCGATGCGGATTGGGAGTGCGCCGGGCATCCGGCCGGGTTCCGCTCAACGGAAGGAAGAGGCATGGTCGACCGACAGGACGTGATCTCCGCGCTGGTGCTGGACGGCGAGGCCGTCGACGCGCTGGTGGCGAACCTGCCCGAAGCCGACTGGGCACGCCCCACGCCGGCCCCCGGCTGGACCGTCGCCCACCAGGTCGCCCACCTCACGGCCACCTTCAGGCTGGCCGGACTCGCGGCGGGCGACCCCGAGGCCTTCCGGGCGGTCGCCGCCGGCATCGGGCAGGACATGGACGGCGCGGTGCAGCAGGCCCTCAAGCCCTACCTGGCGAAGGCGCCGAAGCTCCTGCTGGAGAGCTGGCAGACCGAGCGCAGGGCCGCGGAGGAGGCCCTGGCGGCCGTTCCGGCGGACCGGCCGCTGCCGTGGCTGGTCCGCCCGCTGACGGCCCCCGTGCTCGCCGCCGCCGGCATGATGGAACTGTTCGGCCACGGCCAGGACATCGCCGACGCGCTCGGGGAGCGCCGCGAGCACACCGACCGGATCCGCTACCTGGTCGAGTTCGCCGTCCGCACCTGGGACTTCGGCTACCAGGCCCGCGGGCTCACGCCGCCGGAGACAACGTTCCGTTTCGAGATCACCGCTCCGTCGGGCGCCCGGTGGGAGTTCGGCCCCGCCGACGCGGAGCAGCGCGTCAGCGGACCCGCCGTCGACTTCTGCCTGCTGGTGACCAGGCGCCGGCACCGCGACGACCTCGCCCTGACGGCCCGTGGCGAGGACGCCGAGGCCTGGCTCGACCTCGCCCAGGCCTACCGCGGCCCGGCCGGTCCGGGCCGCACGCCCGGCCAGTTCCGGTCGACCGGGCACTGACCGGGCACTGACCGAAAGCGCCACCGGGTCCGCGGCACCGGGCGGGGGTGCCGCGGACCCGCGCGCACGCGCGCTCCGGGCGAAGGCCGACAGCGCGGCGGCGCACCAGCACGGGGACCGCCACCCGTCCCACACCCGACAGAAGGGACCGTCATGGGCACCCGTACCGACGAATGCGCCGTGGTTCTCGGCGGAAGCATCGCAGGCCTGCTGGCGGCGAGGGTGCTCGCCGAGTCCTATCCCCGGGTCGTCGTCGTCGAACGCGACCGGATCCTCGGCGTCCGGGGGCCGCGGCGCGGCGTCCCGCACGGCAACCACGCCCACGGGCTGGTCGCCCGCGGCCACCAGATCATGGAGTCGTTGTTCCCCGGCCTCACCGACGAACTGGTCGCCGCCGGGGTGCGGCCCGGCGACTTCAGCGCCGACATCCGCTGGTACTTCAACGGGCTGCGGCTGCGGCCGGCGCGCACCGGCCTGCCGTCCGTGCCCGCCACCCGGCCGGTGCTCGAACACCATCTGCGCGAGCGGGTACGGGCGCTGCCGGAGGTGACGTTCCTGGAGGAACACGACGTCATCGCCCCGGTGACCGACACCACCAGGCGCCGGGTCACCGGGGTCCGGGTGCAGCGGCGCGCCCCCGGGAGCGCGGAGCGCACGCTCTCCGCGCACCTGGTCGTCGACACCACCGGCCGCGGCTCGCGCACCCCGCGCTGGCTGGCCGACCTCGGGTACGAGGCGCCCCCCGAGGAGCGGATCGAGATCGACCTGGCGTACACCACCCGCCACTACCGCCTCAAGGGGGATCCGTTCGGCAGCGACATCGCCATCATCCCCGCCGCCACGCCCTCGCACCCGCGCGGGGCCTTCTTCTACCGGGTGCCCGGCGAGGACAACCGGGTGGAGCTGTCGGTGACCGGGATCGTGGGCGACCACCCGCCCGTCGACCCCGAGGGGTTCCACGCCTTCGTCCGCTCGCTGCCCGTCCCCGAGATCCACGAGGCGATCCGCGACGCCGAACCGCTCGACGAGCCCCTGCGGTTCCGCTTCCCGGCCAGTGTCCGCAGGGACTACCACCGGCTGGAGCGCTTCCCCGCCGGGCTGGTCGTCCTGGGCGACGCGGTGTGCAGCTTCAACCCGGCCTACGCCCAGGGCATGACCTCCGCCGCGCTGCAGGCCCTGGTGCTGCGGCGGCACACCGCGGGGCGGCGGCTGCCGAACCCCCGGGCCTACTTCCGCGACGTCGCGCGGGAGATCCGGGCCCCCTGGTCCTTCGCCGCGGTGACCGACCTGGGCTACCCGGGCGTCGCGGGCCGCCGCACCCCGCAGACCCACCTGGTCAACCGCTACGCCGCGCTGGCCCAGCGGGCGGCGGTCCACGATCCCCGGATCACCGAGGCACTGGTGCGGATCGCCGGACTGGTGGCCACCCCGCAGTCGCTGATGCACCCGCGCACCCTGCTGCGGGTGCTGCGCGCCGCCCGCCGGCCCGTCCCGCCCCCGGCCGGCGCCCACGCGGGCGCTCCGGAGCTCTCCGGCCGGAACTGAGCCGTCGGCGGCCGATCGGAACGGGCCGCCCGCCGGAACGGCCGCCCGCCGGAACGGCCGCGCCCGGCCCCCGCCACCCCGGGCCCGGGGGCGCCCGGAACCGGACGCGCAGCGGGCCCCCCCCGCGCACGCCCCGGCGGCGGGGGCCGACAGCCCC